>JAILZC010000207.1 GCA_023512665.1 Candidatus Bipolaricaulota bacterium
GGCTTTCAGACTGCGCTTCAGCCATTGCTGGACTTGCATGGGCGTATTTGGGGAGAATTCTGGGTAACGGGGCTGAAGCTCCCCTGCGGCTTGGAAGAGCAGCTCGTCCGATTGCACAATAGCGGCTACTGACTGAAGAGACGGGAGTTTGAGGGCGAGCCCGTCTACTGTGGGCAGCCGGCGCAATTTCAAGAGTGCGCGCACCTCGTACTCATCAGGCAAGCGAAAGGAGACCAAGGCAGTCAAGACGACGGCGACGACGAAGACCCCCATAATGAGCCACTTTCTCTCCCAGATGACCCTCAGATAGTCCCGAAGATCAATTTCGTACTCTTCCACGCTTGAGCCTCCTTGAGGACTGTGCATTTATTATAGCACGTGTGAGGCAACGGGTCAACGGTGGGCTTTGCGGGCATGATAAAAGTTTCCCAAAAGGGACAAATTGTTATACCCAGCCCCTTGAGGAAGAAATACGGGATTCATCCCCAGAGCGAGGTGCTAATCACTGAGATGAACGGCAAGATCGTTATTCTTCCGACCTTGAAAGACCCGGTCAAAGAGGCCCGTGGCCTGCTCAAAGGGGGGAGGTCGCTGACCAAAGCCCTGCTCGAAGAGAGGCGCAAGGAACGTGAGCGCGAAGAGATACGTGCTCGATAGCTTTGCCCTCTTGGCTTATCTGCAAGATGAGCCAGGAGCACAGCTCGTCCAAGACGTGCTTGCCGATCCCGATCAAGTGGCTTCCCTCTCCGCATTGAATCACGGAAAGCACGGAAGGGCCACGGAAAGGGAGCCGGATGCTGAAGCATCCGTCTACCTCTCCCCCGCCCCTCCCCGGCACGGGGAGGGGAGCAAGGGGTGAGGGGGCTTAGGGAAGGGGACTAGGGGTTAGGTGAGCGTGCTTCAGCACGTTTCCATCCGCTGAGCCGGCGGATTCATCCGCCGGCCACCTTCCGTGCATTCTGTGCTCCCCCGTGCCTGCCGTGATTCAAGCAGGGGACTGGACAGAGGGATAGGGAAAGCTTTATAATCACGCTACACACCCATCTCAGAAGGAGGAGGTGCATCACGATGATGATGCGCAGGCAGGTCGTCAGGAGTCTCGTTGTGGGTTTGGCGGTGATCGTGGGGCTAGGGCTGGGTGCCTGGGCCCAGTCAATCTCTTTGACGGTGACGGCGTACTCGGACGCCGTGCGGTTCTCTGCCCAAGGGGCGGTCAAGGAGCTGCGCGTCGAAGTGCTCTCTCTTTCTGGGCAGAAGGTCTTCGATTCCGGGCCGGTGCTGGGCACAGTGTTGGATTGGAAACTGTTCAACAGCCAGGGGCAACCGGTAGCCAACGGGGTCTATCTCTACACGGTCACCGTGAAGGACCCGTTCGGGAATGTGACCAAGAAGCTAGGAAAGCTCGCGGTGTTGCGGGGCAAGGGGGTAGCGGCTCCGCCGCTGAGCGGGATCACTGTGGGGGAAATGGCCAGTGATAAGTTCCGTCTAGCCCCCCAAGCCTTCGATGCCACCAACTGGTATGTATCAAACCGGCTAGGTGTAGGAACAGATGTCGCCGGGGTATCTGTAGAGATTCTCTCCAATTCTGGTCTGAGAATCACTCCTACAGCTAGCTCCGAGAGCGCTCTCCTGCTGCTGCGGTCAGCCAACACTCCTGGGAGTGGGACAGGGCACTCTGATGTACGGTTCTATGATGGCTCGACACTAGGCTTTCGGTTTCTTGCAGCCTTTGGGAACGTTCCGAGTGCGCGGTATGGAGGGTTGATCGCCTATAGCGATCGAGATGGGAACAGATTACCCATTCGATTTTTCACGGCCGATGCAGGAGGAACGCTAGTAACAGGTCTCTTCATAGCTGCAGGAGCAACTGCAGGCAACGTCGGCATCGGCACCACTAGCCCCACAGAGAAGCTCACCGTGGCCTGGGTGATCTATTCGACGACCGGAGGCATCAAGTTCCCCGATGGCACCATACAGACAACAGCAGCAGCCCCTGGCGCCAGCGGCTGGACCGACGGCGGCACCACCGTCAGCCTCACGACGGCGACTGATAACGTGGGCATCGGAACTTCTACTGCTAATGCCAAGACCCATATCAATAACACCGCCAACCAGCCCGCCCTGCGCATTGATAGCTCCGCCGGCACCAATGCGTTAGAGATCTATAACACCGCAGGCAGCCCGAACTTGATCTTCCGCGTGGAGCGCGCCACTGGCAACGTCTACGCCGACGGCACGTTCACCGGCGGCGGCGCCGACGTCGCCGAGCGCATTGACGTCACCGACGCTGTCGAACCCGGTGACGTCGTCGAGATTGACCCAGAGAATCCGGGCAAGTTCCGCAAGGCCCGCGAAGCCCTCAGCACCCGCGTCGCCGGCGTGATCTCCACGGCTCCGGGCGTCGTGCTGGGCAACAAGAGCGCCGAGAGCAACGATGCCCGCCCGATCTTGGCACTCGCGGGGCGCGTCCCCGTCAAGGCGACAGCCAAGTTCGGCGCCATCCAAGTCGGCGATCTGTTGGTAAGCTCGCCCATCCCCGGCTATGCCATGAAGTGCCCCAACAAGACCCAATGCATCGGCGCGGTGATCGGCAAGGCCCTGGAACCTCTCACCGAGGGCGTAGGCTTGATCGAAGTGCAGGTGATGCTGCGGTAGGAGGGCACCATGCTCCGATCTTGGAAATGGCTTCTTCTTGTCGTGCTCGTAGGAGCTTCTCTCTTGAGCGCTTCATACGGGCAACCAGTGAACTCTAGCCTGATGGATCCCGTTTTGGAGTCCATAGTCACCTGGGATGAGCAAGCCCGGCTCAGCACTGGCAGACCGTTGAACTTGATCCGCTTTGCCGATCGCATCGGTGTCCGCAATGGGGATATCCCTATCACTATTAATCCCCGCGAGAGCGATCCCTCTGCTTGGCAGCAGATGGAAGCGGACCATGTCGAAGTGATTATCACCTTGGAGGATACAGCTGCAATTGGGCAACTGTACGCTCTGGGTGTGCGTATTGGCAGTGTAGTTGGGGAGATCGTCACCGCGTGGGTGACGCCGCAACAATTGAGTGCCATCCGTCAAGCGAAGGGCATAAAGCATATCGCTGCGTCCCATCGGGTGAAGCTCCTTCAGCAACCCATACAGCTGCAGCCCCAGAACGACGTCAGCGTCCCCGATACGAACGCCACAACACTGCACACC
>JAILZC010000208.1 GCA_023512665.1 Candidatus Bipolaricaulota bacterium
CCACCGGCCCGGTCACGCGTGCGCGCACATCCAACCCCGACACCCATTGATTCCCATCCCGAACGTCAGCGAAGAGCACTCCATCAGTGAGGGCCGCCTGAACTGTTATATCGTGCTCGCGGGTGATCGAGCGATGGACGCGCGCGATGGCCGGGCCGATCAGCTGCGAAAAATCTTCCCACCTGAGCCATTCTCTCGAGCCCTCTCCCTCTAAGTCCGTGTTGAGCACGCCAACTTGTCCTAGGCCGTATCCGTGAAACGCCAGGAGCGGGTCCCCAGACGCCCGCAGCACCGTCTGGGCCGCGGGCCGCTCGTGCGTGAGCACGTAGCCCTGCACCGACGGGATTGTGAGTCCAAGAGCCTGAGAGTCTGCAGCTGCAACGGCAGATTCTCCCTCGATCCAGCGCAGCCGCGCAATGCGCCGTACCTCGCGCAGCGAGAAGACCGGCAGATCAGTGAACTCCAGCACGCGCTGATACCGCCCGCGCCCCGCCGCTGCGAGCTCCGCTAAAAACTCCTCGTTGGGGGCTCGATCAATCCCCAGGGTTGAGACGCGCACCGAGCTTTTCGCCAGGCGCGCGTACAGCTCACGGTACTCGCGCTCCCGTTTATTATTGTTATGCCCGTCGGTGAAGACCAGAATATGCTTGATGCGGGCCGGGGTCTTCTCCAGGGTGTCGAAGGCGGCCTTGAGGGCGAAGTAGAGATCGGTGCCCCCGTTGGCCGTCAATCTCTGGATATTGCTGCTGAACTCGCGCCCGTCGCCCAGGGGCTGGAGCGGCGTAATCCAGCTATAATCTGTGTCGAAGGCGATCAGCCCGACCCAGTCTTCTCGGTCTAAGACTTCGAGGCTGCGCAGGGCCGCGCGCTTGAGAATCTCTATTTTGGGGATCCCTCGGCCCGCCGGGTCGCCCATGCTCCCGGAGCGATCCATCACGAAAACCAATGCCAGCCCCGGAATCTGATAGGGCTCCGGAGCTAAGTATGAGACGGGCAACAGCTCTTCCAGATCGGCGAGCTCTTGCGGGGTCTGCTCTTCTAATCCCGCGACGGCTTCGCGCCCTTGAATGAGAAAGAGCCCACCTCCGCTGTCGGCGACGAATCGCTTCAGGGCGCGTCGCTGCTCTGCGGTGAGCTTGCTCAGGGGAATATTGTTCAAAATCACGGTTTTGTAGCCTGTCAGTGCCACGGGGTTTGCGGAGAACGCTGCAAAGCTCGTGGAGACGAATGAGAACCCCGCACTGCGCAGCAGCCTGAAGAGCGGGCTCTCGCCCGAAGAACGCTCGACGAGGAGCACCTGGGGGCCGCCAGGCACTACTGTCGCGCCATAGAGCTGATTGTTCTCTACGAGACGGTCCGGCTCGGCTTTCAGATAGACTCTGTACGAGTATGCTCCCGGCGCGTCGAGCTTGTCCGTGAGGCGCAGCTCCTGGACGCCGGGGCTGTACTGTACTGAAAGATTTTGCACTAACTCTTCGTTGCGATAGAGCAAGAGCGTGCCCTGCCCATCAGTCGTCGCCCCGATCTGCACGCGGATGGGGAAGGGCAATCCCGGCGTGACTTCAGGAGGGATTTGCAGGTCATGCACCCAAACTTCGGAGAGATCTTCCCCAAGGGGCCAGACGTGGATGGGGACGCCCTCGCGGCGGGCGCGTGTAAATACTGAAAGATCTTCAGAAGTCGTCTGGCCGTCGGTGAGCAAGACGATCTCGCGGCGGCCGGAGCGCGGGAAGGTTTCGAGCGCCAGGCGCACCGCGCTCGCGATGTCCGTCGCTGTGGCGTCGGGCTCGGTCTGAAATTCCCAGAGGTGGAGCGCCGGGGCGAAGTTCGTTTCGATCACGGGCTGCGCACCGAAGCTGATCACGCCATAGAATGTCTTCTCGGTTGGCGGCGCGAGCGCCCGCACGATCCGAATTATTTGTGGAGACTCTACTCCGACGCTGGCCGAACGATCCACGAGAAAGTATATAAACCGATCGGAGGTGCCTTGGGCAAATCTCGGCCCTGCCAAAGCCACGCAGAGCAGAGCCAAAGCCCCGACGCGGAAGAGCGTCGCGATGTGGCTCCGGCGAGCGAGCCAGGCCCACAGGGCTAGTCCCGCTAAAGATACGAGCATCCAGGGGAAATCAAAGCTTATGCTCATGGCGCCCCCTTCCTACGGTCGTGCAAGAGCAGTTCGAGGGCGAGCAAGCCCAACGCCAGCCAAGCCCCGTAGTACCAGATGGGGGCCAGGCTTCGCCTGGACTGTTCGCCTTCGCCAGCCGGAGGCTGGCGAAGATGAAGGTCAAGTGAAGCTTGCGGAGTCTGAGGCGAAGCTTGGCGAAAGATTTGCACTTCCCGCGATTCCGTGGGATCAAGATTGACAGCGCCCTGCTCCGTAAATCCCGGAGCGGCAAACTCCTCGGAGACCCATTGCTCCAGAGGAAGACTCGCCTCGGCGAGCAGCCAGCGCATGGTGTTTTGCACGAAAATAGGAAAGCTCGGCGTGAGCACCAGGGGCGACGCCCGCAGGTCTACTCCCAGCCAGACGAAGCTCAGCGAACCCGACCGGTGTGCGGCCAAGATCGGCCGTCCCTCGGAAGCGATGACCGTCTGCACGGGGAGGATAAACATAGCATCGCGACGAGCTGATGTCTGCACGTGCTCCAGACGCACGTTCTGCACCAGAGGATGAGCCGGCCGGAGGAGCTGGAGTGCCCCGGTGGGGACGGCTTCTTCTGAAAGCTGAACGACGGATTCTATAGGGCTGTTAAGAAAGAGAAACCGTCCGCTGGGAGGGGTGCGCAGCTCCGTGTTGTGCACGATCACCAGATCGTAGTCTTCTGTATTGGTCTTGTCTCCAGTGGGGCGTGTGGTGATCTCAGCCTCGGCGAAGATATTCAGGGCTTGTTCCAAAAAGAAATTCTGTTCCCCAAGCCATAAGATTTTCAGTTTCGGCCTCGTAGGGATGAGGGCGTAGCGAGCGTTATCGAAGGGGAAATCGTCGGCGACCTCTAGAACGGCGCGGAAACGCCCGCCCAGGCTCTTTGCTGCCAGTGCCTCGACCGAGCGGTGCTCGCCGGGGGCCAATCGCAGATGTTCGGTAAGAATCTCTGTCTCTTCGGCGAAGAACCTGAGCGTGCCCTCTATCGCTTCTGCCGAGAGATTCTCAACAGTAGCCCATAGGGCGACGC
>JAILZC010000209.1 GCA_023512665.1 Candidatus Bipolaricaulota bacterium
GACCGGAGGCACGCTGTTCGAGGAGCTCGGCTTTTACTATTTGGGCCCGATCGACGGGCATAACTTAGACCACTTGCTGCCGGTGCTCCGTCATTTGGGGTATGTGATTGACCCCGATCCCGCCCGTGCGCACACCGACCCTGACGGATTTTTAGACGATCTCTTTGCAGCCCTCCACGCCCGAGCTCAGCTGACTTGGTATCTTTTAGAGCGCGAACCGTGGGACTTCTTCTTGCTCCATATCATGGAGACCGATAGGCTCCATCACTTCTACTGGGATGCCAAGGACGATCCCCACCACCCCTATCACTCTTTATTTTGGAAGCTTTATAGCGAGATAGACGCTTTCGTCGGGGAGCTTGTAGAAAGACTCCCCAAGGGGTGCGAACTGCTCCTCCTCTCCGATCACGGCTTCTGTCGGATCACGAGCGAGGTCGAGCTCAATCTCTTGCTCCAAGAGCGCGAGTTTTTGAAGTTTCGCAACGGCCCTCCCCAAGACTTTTCGGAGCTCTCGCCGCGCACCCGCGCCTTCGGGCTGATCCCTGGACGGCTCTACGTCCGAGATCGGGACTACGAGCGCACCCGTTCCGAGCTGATCGAGCTGTTAGAAGGGCTCACCGACCCGCACACCCAAAGACCCGTCATCGCGCGCGCCTACCGACGTGAGGAGATCTACTCCGGCCCGCAGCTGTCACGCGCGGCGGACATCATCGCGGTGCCCCACAACGGCTATGACTTGAAAGCCCGGCTCGGAGCCACCCGGCTCTTCACCACGAGCCGCCTCCAAGGGATGCACACCTTCGACGACGCATTTCTCTTCGTGCGCGGCCACCAGCTCCATACCCAGCCCAAGCCGCAACTCGTAGACCTCGCCCCCACCCTCTATGCCCTGATGGGGTTGCCCGCGCCCACAGGCTTGGAAGGATGCACCCTCCTATGAGATTGCTGATCTATTCCAAAGCCCTCTATGCGAGCTGGGTCTACTACAGCCCAGATCGCATCGCGTTCGACGCCGGCGAGGGCATCAGCACGATCTTGGGGAATAAGGTCTTCGCTATTGAGAGAATCTTTCTCTCCCACGGCCACGCCGATCATATCACGGGGCTGATCGGGCTTATCAATATTCGCAACAGCGGCATGGGCGACACCGAAAAGCCCCTCACGGTCTATTACCCTGAGGGCAACTGGCGCGTCGCCGAGCTCATCAAGTACATTGAGAAGACCAATCGGCGTCTTCAGTACCCCTTGGCATGGGTGCCCATCGCGGCTGGGGCGCGCATCCCTCTTTTTTCGGGGCAGTGCGACCGGTATATGGAAGCCTTCTCCACGGTGCACTCCCCCAACGAGCCCTCGCTGGGGTACAATATCATCGAGCAGCGCCGGCGTCTGAAAGCCCAGTATCGTGACCTATCCCAAGAGGAGATCCTCGAGCTTGTCCGAGCGGGCAGGAGAGAGGAGATCTCCGAGAGCTATGAGAAGAGGCTCTTCTCCTATGGGGGCGACTCGGTGGCGCTCAACCCCGACGACGTTCAAGGCACGGATATTCTCTGTCACGACTGCACGTTTCTCACCGAAGAAGAGCGAGAAGACTACAAGCACGCGACACTGTCAGAGGCGTTAGAGGTGGCCCTGCGCGCCCAGGTGCAAGAGGCGTTCTTGGCGCTTCACATTAGTTCACGATATAAGCACAGGCTGAAGGAGATCGAGGAGCAACTGATTCGGGAGCACCCGAAGTTGCCGTTCAAGGTGATCTTCGTGCCGCCGGGGAAGCTCTTTCGCTATGAGTAGCCAGGCTTCGCCTGGACCGTACACCGTGCCGCCGCAGGCGGCACGACGAACAGTCCAGACGAAGTCTCGTCGAAACTTCAGCCCATAGGCGACGTTCTGAAAGACCGTCATGTGCGGGAAGAGCGCGTAGTTTTGAAAGACCAAGCCGACCCCGCGCCGCTCCGGCACCACGCTCAGAACGCTCTGCCCATCAAAGAGAATATCCCCAGCATCTGGGGTCTCAAAGCCCGCGATCACTCTCAGCAGCGTGGTCTTGCCACAGCCACTGGGACCTACGAGAGCTACTAACTCCCCATCCTCCACGTCCAGCGAGACGTTTTCGAGGGCAATTGTCGTGCCAAAACGCTTGGTGACATCTTTGACCGTGACGCGCATATTAGAATCTGAGGGCCCGCTCCCCCCAGCGCTCTAACAGTATAAACGCGAGCGCCGAGACGGCAATCATCACGACGCTCATGGCGCTGGGAGCTCCCAGAGAGTGCTGGCTGAGAAATCTATACACAGCGACGGGCATAGTGTTGAGCCCCGGTCGGGCGAGCATCAACGTCGCGCTCATCTCGCCTAAGCTGAGCGCAAACGCAAAGACCGCTCCAGCAATCAGTCCCGTGGCTACGAGGGGCAGCTCGACCTCGCGCAGTGCCCGCCAGCGCGAGGCTCCAAGGCTGCGAGCCATCTCCGTCAGTCTTATATCGAGATTTTCTAAAACGGGCACGAGCGCCCGCACGATAAACGGAAAGATAATCACGGCGTGCGCGATGATCACCGCCGTCGCCGTGCCCACCAGGTGCAGCGGCGGCGCGTTGAACGTCCGCAGGAGCGCGAACGCCAAGACAATAGACGACGTCGCCACTGGGGCCATCAACAGTGTATCAAAAAGCCTTCGGCCGGCCCAGCGCAGCCGCGCGATCACATAGGCGAAGATTAACCCCAACGGCACAGCGATCGCTGTCGCCCCCAGCCCAAAGCTTACGCTGTTTGTGATCGCTCTCAAGGGGGAATCCCCCACAAGCGCCTCATAGTTTGGCGTGAAGATATACGAGTACCAGCGGAGAGTCCAGTGCCCGCCCGTCGGCGTATCCTCCCACAGCGAGTCAATAACTATAGCGAGCATCGGCCCCGCAAAGATCAGCACGCTGACGAGCACGTAGAGCCATAAGAAGAGCTTCGTCGGGCGCAGAAGATCTCTGACCCCAGCAAAGAGCGGCACGGTGGGCCGCGGCCGAAGCTGCTCTATCTGGCGGGCCAAGCCCCCCTGCAAGCGCAGATAGAGATAGGTCATCCCCAGCGCGAGCATCAACCCGATCAGGGCCAACGCCGCGCCGATCTTATAGTTCACAAACTGGGGATCGAGCCGCGTGACCACCCTCGTATAGATC
>JAILZC010000210.1 GCA_023512665.1 Candidatus Bipolaricaulota bacterium
CATGCCTATCTGGAGCAGGAGCTGGCCCTCGTCACCGGAGCTGTAGATGCGATGGTCGTAGACGTGCAGTGTATCATGGAGTCCCTTTCTCACGTCGCTCAATGCTATCACACCAAGCTGATCACCACCTCTCCCAAAGCGAAGATCACCGGGGCCATTCATCTGGAAGCCCACCCCCACAATGCCCTGGAAGTAGCGCAAGAGATCGTACGCATAGCCATCGAGAACTATCCCAACCGCGGGGAGGTCAATATCCCCCAAGATGCTTTAGACATGGTGGTCGGCTTTAGCCACGAGACGATCCTGCGGATACTCGGAGGGCGGTACCGCTCCACGTACCGGCCCCTCAACGATGCGATCATTGATGGGCGCATTCGCGGGGTCGTCGGGGTCGTCGGCTGCAACAACCCCAGGGTGAACCCCGGGTATGTCCATAATACTCTCGTCAAGGAGCTGATCGCCAATAATATATTGGTGCTGGTCTCAGGCTGTGGCGGGGTCAATGCGGCCCGGGCTGGGTTGCTCGTTCCGGAGGCGGCGGAGCTGGCCGGCTCCGGGCTCCGCGAAGTCTGCGAGGCTGTGGGGATACCACCAGTGCTGCATGTGGGGGCGTGTGTGGACAACAGCAGGATCTTGATCGCCTGCTGCGCTATAGAGCAAGAGGGCGGGCTGACGCCAGACCACGACCTCTACACCATTCCGGCTGCGGGCTGTGCTCCGGAATGGATGAGCGAAAAAGCTGTGGCGATCGGGCAATACTTCGTCGCCAGTGGGGTGATGGTCGTCTTCGGGGTGAAGTTCCCCACGATGGGGAGTGAAGCCTTGTCCAATTTCCTCTTCGATGAGATCGAGGCGCTGACGAAGGGGAAGTGGGTCTATGAGCCTGATCCTCTGGAGATGGCTCGTGTTTTAATCGAGCGGGTTGATTCTGGGCGCAAGGCGCTGGGACTAGTGCAATGAAGCCCAACCCGACATGGGAGCAGAGCGTAGAGCCCAAGATCGCGCAAGCGCGAAGCGAGCTGCGCGCTCGCGACCCCCGCGAGATCGCGGAACGCTCCGGCGCGGTCTATTACGAGATCGAAGAGGGCCAAGGACGCTTCCAGCTGCGCTTCTTCGGCCAGCCCTACACGATCACCTGGCCGGACTTAGAAGTCTTCGATCCCAAGGGACAGGGCTGCTCTAACCCCGTCCAAGCGGCGCTCTTGCAGTATTTAGTGCTCGCCGACGGCACGCCCTTGGCAAATCACTGGGTCTCGCTGAGGGAGCTGCCCAACGGGGCGTTCTATGAGAGGGCTTTTCAGAGCTATTCGGGGAATTTAGTCGCTCGTGCCTTCAAGAGCGACATAAACGCTTTTCGAGAAGCGGCTCTTAAGCTGGGCGGCGAGCCCATAGCCTTGGGCGACGCGGCGTTTCGATTCTGGGCCTTGCCCAGAATCCCAGTAGCTCTCGTCTATTGGTCTGGGGGTGAAGAGTTTCCCGCGAGCGCCCAGGTCTTATTCGACGCTTCCGCAGGGCATTATCATCATCTGGAGATGCTCGCACACCTGGGGGCGATGATCTGCGACCGATTGATCGGTGCCCTGTGCCTGGAGTAAGATAAAAGATCACCAAACTCAGGGAGGTTCTCATGAACATTCGGTTGGCCAGTGGCAAAGAGATCCCCGTGGAGATGCACAAAGTCCGCATCGTGCAGAAGATCCATCTGCGCTCGGTAGACGAACGGCGGCGCGCCCTCGAAGAAGCCGGGTATAATACGTTTCTCCTGCGGACCCGCGACATCTTCCTCGATATGCTCACCGACAGCGGCGTCAACGCCATGAGCGATAATCAATTGGCCGGGATGATGGTCGCCGACGACGCCTACGCCGGCGGCGAGAGCTACTATCGCTTAGTAGATGCCGTCAAGGATGTCCTCGGCTATAGATTCGTACTCCCTGTCCATCAAGGGCGCGCGGCAGAGCATCTCATTGATAAAGTCTTTCTGAAGCCGGGCCAGGTCGTCCCGACGAACTATCACTTCACGACGACCCGTGCCCATATTGAGATTCTCGGCGGCACGATGCTGGAGATCTACGCCGACGAGGCCCTCAACACCCAGAGCACCCACCCGTTCAAGGGCAACATTGATCTCAATAAACTCAACGACGTGATCAAGCGCTACGGCCCGGAGAAGATCGCCTACGTGCGCATGGAGGCCACGACCAATCTCTTGGGGGGCCAGCCGTTCTCGTTAGAAAACATGCGAGCCGTTCGGGAGATCTGTGATAGACATAAGCTCTTATTCGTGCTCGACGGGAGCCTTGTCAGCGAGAATGCTTATCTGATCAAGCAGCGCGAGCCGGGCTATGCTCATAAGGGCGTCGCCGAGATCATCAAAGAGATGTGTTCTCTTGCGGATATTTACTATATGAGCGCCCGCAAGAACACGAGCGTGCGCGGCGGCATGATCGCCACCAATAACGAAAAATTCTATCTGCAGCTGAGAGACTGGCTGCCGGTCTACGAGGGCTTTCTGACTTATGGGGGCATGTCGGTGAAGGAAGTCGAAGCGATGGCCATCGGCCTGCGGGAGATGACCGCTCCGGAAGTGGCGGGCTGCGCCGTCGAACAAGTGAAATATTTTGCTCACAGGCTCTTAGAGAACGGCGTCCCCGTGGTGACGCCGCCGGGGGGATTGGCGTGCCATCTGGATGCTCGGCGCTTCTTGCCCCATATCCCGCAGACTCAGTATCCGGCCGGGGCGCTCTCCGCGGCCGTCTATTTGTCTTCTGGGATCAGAACGATGGAGCGCGGCACGATCTCTACCGACCGCGACAAAGATGGCAAAGAGATCCTAGCTGACTTGGAGCTCACGCGCATCGCCGTGCCGAGAAGAGTCTATACGATCTCGCACATTGAGTACGCCGTGGATCGTATTACGTGGCTCTATCAGCATCGCGATCTTGTGAAGGGCTTGAAGTTTGTGGAGGAGCCGCCGGTGCTGCGGTTCTTCTTTGGGAAATTAGCTGCGCTGGAGGACTGGGGCAAGACGCTCAGCGAGGCGTTCAAGAAGGAGCTGGGGGACTACTAAGAGAGTGAGGAGGAGAGCATGAG
>JAILZC010000211.1 GCA_023512665.1 Candidatus Bipolaricaulota bacterium
GACAAATCCAATCTGATAGAATGTGAATCACGGAAGGCACGGAAATCCCATGGAGAACACGGAAACTAAAGAAGAGCCGTTTTCCGTGCTTTCAGTTCTCTTCAGTGCTTTCCGTGATTCTAATTTTAGGAGCTGTGACTATGGGTCAAGGACAACCGAAATACCGACGATCGAGTTCGCAGAAGCGGATGCACCGCGAGGCCAGCTATAAATTCACACCCGTTACGATTAATGAGTGCCCGCGGTGCCACGAGCCCAAAATCCCCCATCGCGTCTGTCTCAACTGCGGCTATTACAATGGCATGGAGATCATCGCCCTCCAGGAAGAGAAGAAAGAATAGCTGCTCGATGGCCTCCTCTTGCCGTAAGATCTGCCCCAAGCTCGTGCGCGACAAGATTCCAGAGCTCATCATGCGCTCCGGCAAGAGGCCGGTCTTTCGCCGCGCCCAGGGAGCAGAACTCAAAAAGTACGCAGACGCGAAGGTCCTCGAGGAAGCCAAAGAATTCGCGAAATTGGGCGATCTGGACGAGCTGACTGATCTCTTGGAAGCGATCTATTTTCGGCTCCAGCTTGAGGGCATTTCTGCTCAAGAGGCCCACGAGCGCATGATGAAAAAACGCCACGAGCGCGGGGGCTTCGAGGGCGGAGTGATTCTTGAGCGCATCGAACGGATTTAAATGCGCCCCTTCAAGCGCGGGTCTAAGATGTCTCTAAACGCATCGCCGATCAAGTTCCAGCCCAAGACAAAGAGCAAGATGGCCGCGCCTGGGTAGACGACGATATACCAATACTCGCTCAACCGGGGAATCCAGTCGCGGGCAAAACTGATGATCTGGCCCCAGTCGGCGTAGCCCCTATCGGCTCCCAGCCCCAAGAAACTGAGTGCCGCGAAGCTGAGCACATACGAGCCAATATCCATCGAACCGACGACGAGCGTGGGAAAGATCGCATTCGGGAGGATATGCCTCCACAGAATGCGAGAGTGTGGAGCGCCTATGGCCTGAGCGGCATGGACGTAATCGCGTTCTTTAATGGCGAGAATGTCCCCTCGGATCAGACGCGCGTAGCTCATCCAGCCAAAGACGATCAAGGCGATCATCGCTGTGATCAACCCGCGCCCGATCATGGGTTGGAGCACCGCAGCCATAGTTACGGCTGCCACGAGAAAGGGGAATGCCAAGAAGACATCAGTGATGCGCATGAGCAGCTCATCAACCCAGCGACCAAAGTATGCGCCAATGGACCCGACGATCAAGCCGATCAAGACGTTTAAGCCCGTGATGACCAGCCCCACGAAGAATGCCGTGCGTGTCCCCCAGACGATGCCATAATAGATATCATAGCTCTCGATGAGCCCGAAGGGACGAGCTTCGCAGACGGTCGCTTCCTTAGTGATGATCTTCCAAATCCCTTCCAAAGGATTGGAGGAGTTGGGCGGCTGGGGCATGGGAAGATACCCACAGCGGATGATGCGATAGGGCTCATTGGGGTTCTCTGGGGGAGCAAGCCACGGGGCAGCAATAGCTACCCCAACGAAGAACAACACCAGAATGATCCCGGTCAGCGAGAGCGGATTCCTCAGAAGCTTTTTGAGAGTTTTCAATCGAGCCTCACCCGCGGGTCTATGAGCGCGTAGAGAATATCAACGACCAAGTTCCCCACGACAAGCAAGAAGCCGTTGAAGAGCGTGAAGCCGAGCACACCCAAAATATCCAATTGGCCCGCGGCAGTGGCGGCCCAACGCCCGATCCCCGGGTAATTGAAGACCGTCTCAGTAATGACCACGCCGTTCAATAAGTTAATCAACAAGAGCCCGCCTATCGTCGCTACGGGGATCATAGCGTTGCGCGCCGCGTGTTTGTTAATAACGACGCGCTCGGACAACCCCTTCGCGCGCGCGGTCGTGACGTACTCTTGGCGCAGGGTCTCGAGCATCGAGCTGCGCGTCACGCGCAGCAGCAGCGCCCACTGCACATACGCGAGGGTGATCACCGGCAGAACGATATGGCGGAGGGAATCCAAGAAAACGTCAAACCGCCCTTGGATCAAAGCATCAATAGTATACATCTGGGTGTAGCGTATAAATGTCCCGTTGATGACCTCTCGAGTGACCCAGTCAGAGACCTGGCCTGGAGGGAACCATTGCAATTTTGCGTAAAAGTACATGAGCATCAAGAGCCCGAAGACAAAAGTGGGGAACGACCAGCCGACGAGGGCAAAGACGCGCGTGGTATGGTCAATAAATTTATCTTGGTGGACTGCGGAGAGAATTCCTAGCCAAATGCCTACAAGAAGCACTGGGATCATAGCCCAGATCGCAAGTTCCAATGTAGCAGGGAGATAATAGAGCAGGGCTTCGCTGACGGGGCGCTGGGCGGTCTTCGACCAGCCTAGGTCCCCACGGACCACTTGGTTGAGCCATTGCCAATACTGAATATGGATGGGCTGGTCGAGGCCGTATTTTTTGATGATCCGCTCCATAGCATCTGGGCTTCTGGGCACATCGGTCAAATAGAGGCTGGCGCGCATCTCCGGGCTTAGCAGCGAGAAGATGGCGAAGATGAAGATCGTCACACCAAACAACAGAACTGGCAGCAAGAGCAGTCGGCGAATAATATAGGCAACCATGTTCTTAGGCTTCGTTCACACTATAGCAGAAAACGCTGAAGAGCACAAGGGCCGGGGACTGTAGACGTGTCCCCGGCCCCTGAGCCTTATGCAGGTTTAGCTCTTGCTGAGCCAATAGACATAGGTACCTGGGTAGGCTGGATTGTAGAACCACCCTCTGACCCAGACCTGCTCATAGCGGCGCACCTGGAGCTGGATGTTCTGGATGTTGATGGCGTACTCCAGTGCCAGACGGTTGAGCTCGAAGTAGATCTTCTCGGCTCTGCCGCCTACGCGCTGCTCTGCTGCCGGCTCCTTCTTGGCCTTCACTACCAGGTCGTCAAAGAGATCCTGGAGCGTGGGGTACTTCTTGGCCTCAAGGAAGGTGGCATAGACCGGCTTGAACTCCACGTCCGTGGTCGTGGCGAAGTTCTGCCCGAGGGCAAAGGTTCCCGTGCGGAACATATAGGGG
>JAILZC010000212.1 GCA_023512665.1 Candidatus Bipolaricaulota bacterium
GACCCCAAGAGCAAACTCATGACCGAAGAGATTTTTGGGCCGGTGCTGACGGTCTATATCTACCCCGACGGCGAGTTCGAGAAGACACTCAAGCTTTGCGATGAATCTACGAACTTTGCGCTCACCGGCTCGATCTTCGCGCAAGACCGCTCTGCGGTTGTGCAGGCCGAGTGCGCCTTGCGCTACGCTGCGGGGAATTTCTATATCAACGACAAACCCACGGGAGCGGTCGTGGGGCGGCAGCCCTTCGGTGGGGCCAGACACTCCGGGACGAACGACAAGGCTGGCTCGTGGGTGAATCTCATCCGCTGGCTTAGCCCACGAACGATCAAAGAGACGCTCGTGCCGCCGCGCGACTGGCGCCGCCCGTATATGGGCTGAAATCCCACAGAGAAGGGAGCAAAGAGTATGCGTAAGTATCTCTGTTTCATGCTAGCGTTAGTAGTTGTTGGTCTGGCGATGGGGAGTGGAGCGATCTGGGCGGTGGGCAAGCGGGCGGTCGCGCCGCTGCGCAACGCTGAGGGCCAAGTCCTGGGCATGGCTATCTTCACCCAAGAGCCCCAAGGGGTTCGGATCTCCGTCACGGTGAAGGGCCTCTCGCCGGGTGAGCATGGCATTCACATTCACGCGGTGGGCAAGTGCGAGCCCCCGGACTTTCTCTCCGCTGGGCCGCATTTTAACCCGACAAACAAAAAGCACGGGCTCAATAACCTCGAAGGCCCGCATGCCGGGGATCTGCCCAATCTCGTCGTCGGTGAAGACGGCTCTGCTGTCTACGAGCACGTCACAGATCGCGTGACGCTCACGCCGGGGGAGCTGTCGCTCTTCGACGAAGACGGCAGCACGTTAGTCATTCACGCTGGCCCAGATGATCAAATCACTGATCCTGCAGGCAACAGCGGCGCGCGGGTGCTCTGCGGCGTGATTACTCCAATGAAGGCCGCATCACTCAAGATACCGGCAATGGTAACAACAGCGCTTTTGATAGCTGCGGCAGCGGTGGTCGTCTGGCTGCTACTTTTCCGATGATAAGCAGTCAGCCTGAGTGAGCGCCTGGGCTTTCTTGTGCGTCCAGAGCTTTGAGAATTCACTCTCGAACGCTTGAGCGAGTTCTGGGCTCTCGATGATTAAGAGATTCTCTTCGTTGCGCGTCTGAGCCGACGTCGTCCAGTTGTACGAGCCTGTGATCACTCTTTCGCCGTCAACGACGGCGAACTTATGGTGCATGATCCCCGAATCAACGTACTGTTTGACGGCGACGCCCGCGCTCCACAGAAGACAGCCCTTGCTGCCTCGGCTCGGCTCGTCGTCTAGGAGAATCTTCAGCTCCATTCCGCGCCTAGCGATCTCAAGAAGAACGTCGGCGATCTCCGGGTCGGTGAGTTGGTAGAGCGCGATATGCACGGACTGTTGGGCACTTTGTAAAGTTTGGAGGATCACCCGCTCCGGCTCAGGAGAGGGCGAGAAATAGACCCTGAGAGGGGCATCGGGGGCGCTGAAGCCTGCGGGAGCGGACGGCGCAAGGGAGCTCGACATGTACGAATACGAGCTTGCCAGCCAGCCCAAGAAGAACCCCACAGCGACGCCGAGGAGCCAGATCGTCAGAGCTTTGCGCATAGAATAATTATAGTATAATGGTCGCCATGATGCAGCTTGCGACGTTTTCGATCATCGCTCATGACAGCGATCTTGGGGAGTTTGGGATAGCGGTGCAGTCGCGGGCCTTTCGCGCGGGCGCGGTTGTGCCTCACGCCAAAGCAGATGTGGGCGCCATCGCCACCCAAGCGATGGCCAATCTCTCCTACGGCCCCAAGGGCTTGGCGCTGCTGGAGCAGGGGCTGAGCGCCCCGGAAGTGCTCCATCGCTTGCTCGCCGAGGACGAGCTGCACGAGCACCGCCAGGTAGCAATCATAGACGCTCACGGACGAGTCGCGCAGCACACGGGGAGGGAGTGTCTGGAGTGGGCGGGGCACACAGCTGGGAAGAACTGGGCCGCTCAGGGCAATATCTTAGTCAGCCAAGAAGTCCTCGACGCGATGGGGGAGGCGTTTGAAGAGACGGGGGGGCTTTTGGCGGAGAAGCTTCTGGCAGCCCTCGAAGCAGCCCAAGAGGCCGGCGGTGACCGGCGCGGCCAACAAGCAGCAGGGCTGCTCGTCGTGCGTCCCAACGCGTACTTCGATGGCCCGTTCGATAGACTGATAGATATTCGTGTGGACGATCACCCGCAGCCGATCCGTGAGCTGAGAAGGCTTTTGGGGATGGCATTGCCGTCGGTGTATCTCTTGAACACTCGGCTCTTTCTGGGGCGCGGTCAGCCAGAGAGGGCGAGAGAACTTTTGGATCGGGCGTTAGGAGAGCAACCGGAGCAGCCGATTTTAAGATTAGCCCGCATCGGATACTATGCGCACGTGGGAGAAAAATCCCAAGCGATGAGCGAGCTGGCGGAGCTGCTCTCCACGGCGGGGGAGGAGCGTGCGAGCTTGGTGCGCTACGTCAAGACGAACGCATTCTTTCGGCCGTTGCACGGCAACGCTGAGCTTGCGAAATTATTCCAATAAGACGAGCAAATCTGAAAACTCTGTCGGCAGCAACCTCTCGAACTCGCTTTCATAGAGATATAGGTTACTTGGTCGTTTCAAATTCGATGCTTTTCGGCTTAGCCACCCGGCGAGAGGCATCTAGAATTTCCAATGAGATGGCTCTGTAGACATCCTTGAGCTGGGAGGGGTCACCGTCTACACTAAGACGGTGACCTCCCATGAAGAACTCCTCCCAGTTGCTCAAGTTTACCGAGGCTTGTATGCGCCTGGCAACTCAGCATGTGCCGCCCTACTCCTCCAAGTTCTCCAAGCGCACCTTCATGCCAGCCGCTCCTACACCCAACGGGTCAAGCTCAAGATGCGAGCACTCAAGACCACCCTGCTGGTGGTACCCAGACGGTGCTGGACGTGCACGTGACTACCACCCGCAAGCATGACACCCAGATTGGGCCTCAGCTTACGGAGAGGAATCTGGAACGGTTTGACTGGTCTACAACGTGGAGCAAGGGGTGAAGCTGGGAG
>JAILZC010000213.1 GCA_023512665.1 Candidatus Bipolaricaulota bacterium
CGGGGGCGTCAGGGTCGTACATCCTCCCGTCGCTGCGGAAGGACTTGGCCGTCACTCGCTCGCGCGGGGGCAGCTCCCGACCAAGCTGCTGCTCATAGCGATAGAAAGACGGGTCTATCAAGCCGACCTTCACCCCTTGGCCGTTCACCCCGGCCTTGTGCCACGTCGGCGCACCGATGAGCTTCTGCCCTTCGCTGACCGTCGTCCCTTGCGTGAGCGCCGGTCGCACAGGAGGTCGCACAAATTGCACTTCTTTCAGATCGGCGATCTGCTTGAGCGCACTGATAGGCACCAAGGCTTGAATCTGAGGAGCGTAACTCAGTTCGATCTTGCCCCCAGCACGCTCGATCATCGTCGTGACTCTGCTCAAGTGCGCTGCCGACTCCAATTCGATCACGACTCGGATGCGGTCGCCCTCGCGATGGAGATCATAGACTGACTGCTCTCTCCCAAAGGTATCAAAAGCGATGCTCGAATGCGAGGCGATCAAGCTTTCTAACAGATCGGCGATTTTGGCGTGCGCTCTGTCGCCCCTGGGCCACACCTGCCACTCCTGGGCCGCGACGGAGAACCCGCTCGCAAGACAAAGCACCAGCAAGACCGCGCAACTCCTCTTGAGCATAAAGCCTCCTGTGTTTCGAGGGTGTTATAGTTCTTTTACCATAAGAGCCCAAGATTGTCAAATAAAAAGACGCTGCGTGCGTCCCCGCCATTTGACAGGGGTGCGCCCGTTGTGCTATAGATACTCTATCTGGACAGGAGGTGAGCTATGCCGGAGCTCTTGACAGCACTGGGGAATTTCCTGATCGCCGTGGGGATCACGATCCTCCTCATTCGTATCGGGGGCTACTTCGAGGGCATGTAAAGCGCCCTGAGATGAAACCCGAGGAACTCGTCCAGCACCCCCTGGGCGAGAGTGATTTCGTCTTCGGTGAGCGCCAGCCGGTCGAGTTTCTCCCATCCCAACCCCAAGATCATCTTGAGGTTCTGGGCCAGGCGCAGACTGAGCCGCGTGTCACCCGCCTGATGACACGCCTCACAGACCACTCCCCCACTCTGCGGGGAGAACCAGACTTCGTCCTTCGCTTGACGTTCATCGTGCCGCCGAAGGCGGCACGGTGTACGGTCCAGGCGAAGCCTGGCGCAGCGCGCACACCCACTCATGCGCGGCGCGATCCCCAACGCCCGCATCAGCTTGAGCTTCACCGCCACAGCGCCCACATCAAGATTCTTCAGAGAACCTACCTCACTTAAAAAATCTTGCACGAACTCGAAGACCGCTCGGTCGGGATGATGCTCTTCTATAAGCTGGTTGAGCAGATGCGCCGTCTGCAAGGCCAGCGTCAGTCGGTCATACTCGCTCTTGAGCGCGCGATAGTCTTCAACAATGCTCGCTTCTTTTAAGAGTTTGAGATTCTCGGCGTCGTAGAAGACCAGCTCGCTCAACGTTAACAGATCGAGCGCGGCGCCGAATTTGCTCTCGGTGCGCCGCGCGGCCTTGGCGAGGAGCGAGATCTTTCCGTAGTCACGGCTGAGCACCGTGAGGATGAGATCGCTCTCGCGGAACTTGATGGCTCGTAAAATAAACCCGATCGTCTTGAGGATCATATGCACCTCTCCCCTGGCCCCTACCCGGGAGGGGGATTCCCCTTCCCGAAGGGGTTGGGGGTTAGGTACCGACGCTGCGTCACCCTCTCCAAGCGCTCTCTGATAATGCGCACCCCCAGTCCTGGCCCCGTCGGGACTCTGATCGTCCCGTCGGGCTCGAGCACAAACGGCGGCTCGATGAGATCTTCCCTCCAATAGCGCGCGCTTGCCGAGATATCATTGGGGAGTGCAAATCCGGGCAAGCTCGCCAGCGCGACGTTCGCCGCCCGCCCGATCCCCGTCTCGAGCATCCCCCCGCACCAGACGGGCACACCGCGCTCCCGACAGAGATCGTGAATCTTCTTCGCGCTGAGCAGTCCCCCCACCCGACCCGGCTTAATATTAATAATTCGACACGCCCCACTATCTACAGCTTTACGGGCGTCGTCAGGGGTCTTGATGCTCTCGTCCAAACAGATCGGGGTCTTCAGCTCCCTCTGTAAGACCGAGTGATCCATGAGGTCGTCATAGTCTAAAGGCTGCTCGAGCATCACCAGCCCGAACTCATCGAATTTTCTCAGATGCTCGCGATCCGCCAGACGATACGCGGCGTTGGCATCGGCCATCAGCTCGATATCCGGGAAGCGCCGGCGCACCGCGCGCAGGACTTCGAGATCCCACCCGGGCTTCACTTTGAGCTTAATGCGCCTGTATCCTTGGGCGCGACGACGCTCAACGACGTCGAGCAATGTCGGGATATCTTTTTGAATCCCAAGAGAGATCCCGCTCTCGATGCGATCCTTCGTGCCGCCGAGCAACTGGGCGAGAGAGATATTCTTCGCTTGGGCGAGCACGTCCCAGAACGCGGCTTCGAGCCCCGCCTTGGCCATAGGGTGCCCACGGATCGGCTTGAGCCTCGCTTGAAGCTCCTCCGCCGAAGAGAAATTTTGTCCTAGCACCGCGGGGATGAGAAAGTCTTTGAAGATATGCCAAGCGGTCTCGACGGTCTCATAGGAGTACCACGGCCCCGCGCCGGCGACGCACTCCCCGTAGCCGATCAAGCCCTCGCTGTGAAGAGCAATAATAATGCAGGGTCGGACGGTCTCGCGCCAGCCGCTGGTCTCGAACGGCTCGACCAATTCCATCGCGATCTGGCGCAGCTCGACCGATTCGATCTTCATTGCTGTACGAGAGTATCTCGCGAAGCCCGCTCGAGCAGATAGAACGCGCGCGTGCGCCCTTCTTCTTCGATGACGAGGAAATCGCTGGCCCAGTAGCCCTGAGCGAAGTAGTGCTCGAAGATCGCGCGCGTGACCTGGCGCCACTCCTTTACCAACTCTATATTCTGCTCGCGCATCTCCTGCCAATGATAGGGAATTTCTAAGAACAGTTGGGGCTCAGTGCGCTCTAGCGAATACTCGCGATTGACGAGGAGGGGCACGGCATGCCG
>JAILZC010000214.1 GCA_023512665.1 Candidatus Bipolaricaulota bacterium
CCAGAGCTCATGCCTTGCCCCCCTATCTTGATGAAAACTTAGCGTTTCTGCTGGGGGCTACAGTCCCCTCGGCAACGAGAGCCCCCAGCAGAAACGCTAAGTTTTCATCAAGATAGGGGGGCAAGGCATGAGCTCTGGTGCGCGACCCTTCGGGAATTCGCGGATGATACGCAGTCACCCCGATGGGGTCTTGGGGCCAGAAGCGATCAGGCGTGCGATCAAGCACGAGATACTCGCCTACTTTAAGAGTGTCAAGAGTCTTCCAGCGGAAGCCGGGGCGGCCTTGGGAGTCCTTCCCCCAGGTGAGCACAGGGTGATTATAAGTGCCGGTGAGCTCATAGCCGCTGCGGGTGCGTATCGTGAGGGTGGGGTGGAGGCCGCAATCGAACCAGCGGCTGGCCCGCTGGATCCGGCCATCGCGAGCCAATATCTCGATATTGATCTCTTGATCGTTCCCTGCAGAAGGGCTTCCTAGATCGGCGATCTGCACTAAGCCTGTGCGCGTAGCGATCAGAGCATCCCCGGTCACGCAGTAGCGCATTGCGGCCGGTTCGTCGCCGTCCACGCTGCCGAAGTTGCCCTGGCCGTCAATCAGGGGATAACGAAACGAGAACTCCTGGGCCATGTTGACCATGGTGTCGTAGACGGCCTGGTCGCCGTGTGGGTGATACTTGCCCATCACTTCGCCGACGATGCGAGCGGACTTCTTGTGAGGGCGATTGGGCATCAACCCCAATTGATACATCCCATAGAGAATTCTTCTCTGCACGGGTTTTAAGCCGTCGCGTACATCGGGGATCGCCCTTCCCCGGATGACGCTCATCGCGTAGTTGATATAGCTTTCCCGCATCTCGTCTTCGATATAGGTCCGTTCGATCCGTTCTGGCATTCTTTCTATTCCCCCCTTGGCAGGTCTACTGAGAGATAGATCATAATATCAAAAAATGCAGAAAAAATCAAGGAATTTGTGCGATCTGTCTCGCTGATGGGTGACGGCTTACGTCACTTCTTTGACGCCGGTCACGGTGAACGGGTCTACCGCGTCACGCAGAGCGTCGCCCATGAAGTTGAACGCCAGCACCGAGAGCACAATAAAGATCCCAGGGATCAAGAACCAGGGATAATTTTGAATGACGCTGGTGAACCAAGCTTCTTGCATCAAGACGCCCCAGCTGGTGAGCGGGGCGCGAATCCCTAAGCGCAGGAAGCTCAACGTGCTCTCCAGAATAATCAGATTGGGGACGGTGAGCGTCGCCGCCACGACCAGGTAGCTCATAATATTAGGCAGAACGTGCTTGAAGATGATGCGCAAGTCTCCTGAGCCAACGGCTTTCGCTGCCGAGATGAACTCCGACTCGCGCAACGCTAAGACCTGCCCACGGATGACCCGCGCAATCGGAGCCCAGCTCACCAGAGAGAGAATCCCCGCAATCCCCCAAAACGTCGCCATGCCGTAGAGCTTATTCGCCGAAAGAATAAGCGAGAGCGCCAACAAGAGCGCCAGCCGGGGCATGGCCATGAAGATCTCGATCACCCGCTGGATGAATGTGTCTACGCCTCCCCCGTAATACCCAGAGATACCCCCAAGCAGGATTCCTACCAAAAACGCGATGACGATCACGATCGGCCCAATTATCAGGGAGATCTTGCCGCCAACCAATGTCATAGAGAGGATGTCATAGCCCAATTTATCTGAACCAAAGAGAAAGAGCTGGCAGGGAGATTTGTCTATAGAGTACGGATCGAAGGGGACGCCCTCTTGACGCACGCCAAAGAGATGGATATCCGTGCGCCAGATGTCCCAGAAGCGATAGGGCTCCCCCCGGACGAAGAGCTAGATGGTGCACTTATAGGTGGTGTCTTCCTGCCACATGTACTTGCCCGGCTGGAAGAGAAAATACGGGTTATCTTCGCAGGTCTGCTCGTTGGTAAGCGGGTTCAGATAGACTTGGCACTTCTTCAGCCCGTAGACGAACGGCTTGAATGAAAAATTCCCGTCCTTGTCCCAGAAGCGAATTTTCGTCAGCATAGGGGGGACGTAGCCGAAGTCCCGGTGCTCGCTATTATAATTATACGGGGCGATGAATTCCGCGAGCACCACGAAGACTAAATAGAAGAGTACAACGATAGCTGTGCCGATGAGCCCGATCTTGTGATGTTTAAAACGACGCCAGATGAGGCGCCACTGGGAGACGGATTGAAATTCTTTGATCGTCGGCTTGACAGTTTCTTCAGTCATAGCGGATCTTGGGATCTACGACGGCTAACAAGATATCGGCGAGCAGGTTTCCCACTAACAAGACAATGCCAAAGTAGAGCAGCCCCCCCATGATGACACATTGGTCTTGGGTTTGTAACGCGTCGTAGTAGGCGCGTTCGACCGTCTGCAAACTGAGCACCGCAGACGTGACGAGCATCCCCTCGAACATCAAGGGGATCCAGAATCCGAGCATACTCACCAAGGGGTTGATGGCATTGCGCACGGCGTGTTTATAGATGACGATGCGCTCGGAGAGCCCCTTGGCGCGAGCGGTTTGCACATAGGGCTGCCCCAAGACGTCTAAGAGATTCGCACGCATGTAGCGAATGAGCGCGGCGATGTTCGCTGTGCCCACGATGATCACGACCGGCCACAGGTGCCAGATAAAATTGCGCAGCCGGTCCCAGCTCCACGGTGCCAAGAGATACTCTTGATCGAAGAGATACCCCACGCCCAGTCCATCGCCGGGGCTGCACTCCCGGCCCGGTCGGAAGAATTCTACTATGGGGCGCAGCCATTCGTAGTTGCACCAGCTCCCCACGTTCAGCACCGCGACCATGAGCTGCAGGAAGAGCACCGCGAGCAAGAAATTGGGAATGGACAGCCCCAAAAACCCCATAAAATTCAAGAAGTGATCCAAGACCGAGTATTTATGGGTAGCAGAGTAGATGCCGATGGGGATGGCAATGGCCCACGTAAACAGCATTGTCACGAAGATGATGATCATGCTGTAGAGCAAGTTCCCGTTGCCAAAGAGATAGTCGAGCACGGGG
>JAILZC010000215.1 GCA_023512665.1 Candidatus Bipolaricaulota bacterium
GGATGAGCCAGCGAAAGTCGTCGGCGCTCTTGGAGACTGCGCCCAAGTTGACGTCCAAATAGTCTGCCCCGGCTTCCGTCTGTCTCCTCGCCCACTCGTGGATGGGGGCTTTGTTCTTCTCTTTGATCGCCTGCCCGATGTCCTTGAAGCTCCCGTTGATGCGCTCCCCTATCAGAATCATTTCAGACCATCTCCCATCAACTGCTTAATTGCTTCGCGCGCGCTGGCAACAGCCTTGGGATGGCGCAGCACCAAGATATCCGCGCCCGCCAAGAGATAGACATAGGCCGTCGTGGCCTCCCACAGGGGACCGCGCTCTTTTTGGGCGCCCCATTCGGGAAGCTCTTGTTCGCTGGCCTTCGCTTCCTTCACACCCCAGGCTTCGATCCCGATGTCGCAGATCATAGGCTGCGAGAGCATTTTATCCCCACGAAGGGCAGCGAGTCGCGCCCGCTCCATCACCGAATAGACGTACTCCAGCCCATAGCCGAGCGCAGCGCTCGTGGGGTAGATCACAATATCTTCAGGCTTGAAGCCCATATCTGTAGCTAAAATATTGACTTGCTTGGCAATATTCACATCACAGGGCGACTCGGCGATCACTTTATGTTTATACGCCGTGCAGAGCGCCACCAATGTCTTATAGTTATCTTCAGTGATCGTGCCCAGGAGACAATTCTCACCCGACGCAGCTTCGGCAACCGCCGGAAAGATCTCGTTATCTTTGTCAGTGTTGCCCGTGCCCCAGACGATCAACGGCACGCCCACAGACTCTAAGACGCGCTTGACAGCTTGTGCTGCTTCTTGAGGCCCGCGATTCTCTCTCACGGGATCGCAGCCAGCAAGCCTCAAACAGATCAAGTCCGCTCCGTACTGCTCGACGCACTTTCTGGCCCACAGCCCCGGATCGTGCCAGACATCGCGAAAGTGCTCCGCGAGCACATCCGGCCAATCTTGGGGCGCGACATCCCAGACCTCCATCGCGACTGCTGGGGGATGGGGCATCGTGCCTTCAAAGTGATGGAACGGCAGCCCTGTTGCCCCGCCCACAGTGACTTTCTTGGTGCGGGTGCCACCTTCGTCTTTGGTCGCACCCAACGTCACGGTATTGATCGCGTTCGGCCAGGTCTTCTTGACATCGGGAAGTGTGACGGGCATTACGGGCCTCCTTTCTGAGACCTCTCCCCAGCCCCTCCCCTCTCCGTGTCGGGGAGAGGCTGAGGGAGGGATCTTTCCACCTTCTCCAAAATCTCTTTGACAGCAAGCTTGGCTGGGGAAGTTGGAGGCAGCTCGCTGAGAGGCTGGCCCTCCAAACTGAGGCGCAAGAGCGTCTCATCCTTGGGGATCTCCCCTACTAAGCTGAGCCCAACTTGCGCGATCCTGTCCATCACTCGCTCTGATCGCACCCCATCGCTCACGTGGTTGAGCACTAAAAATCTCTTGTGAATGCACAATTGGAGCTCGTCCGCAAGTCTATTGATGCGCGCGGCCGCTTGCAGCGCTACCGGCGTAGCGTCGCTAATAACTAAGAGAACGTCCACGTCTTGGGTGGTGCGTCGCGAGAGATGCTCCAGCCCCGCTTCATTGTCCAGCACCACGTACTTATAGTTCTTGCTGAGGATGTCTATATATCGTCTTAAGACGTGATTGACGGCGCAGTAGCAGAACGGGCCCTCGCCACGGCCCATCGCTAAGAGATCAATCCCGTTGCTCTCGACTAAGCACTCCTGCAATCCGTACTCTAAGTACTGATCTTTGGTGACTCCCGGTGGAAGCTCTTTGATCTTTCTCAATGTCTCCTCCCGCAAGTCGCCGATGGTCTGCTCGACGTTCAGTCCCAACACCTGATGGAAGTTCGTATTAGGGTCGGCGTCAATAGCGAGCACTGGCGCGTCTCCTCTCTCGACGAGCGCGCGCACAATCAGACCCGCAACGGTCGTCTTGCCCACGCCGCCCTTGCCCGCAACCGCTATCGTGAATGCCATAGCTTATCCTTAGACCCCTCCCCCAACCCCTCCCCGATACGGAGAGGGGAGACCTCACCCGTTCCCTCTCCGCAAGCGGAGAGGGTCAGGGTGAGGTCGGGAAGGGGGCCGGGGGGTTAGGTCTGAAGAGAGATTTCTCGCCAATCGCTCCTGCACCGATGGGAAACGTTCCAGCTCCGTGTGGGGCAAGAATTTCGCGGCGAGAAACTCTTCGTAGTAGTGCGGGAAGCTGATGAGATCGTAATACGTCGCGCTCTGCGCGATCTCCTCGCATTTGGCCCAGGCCTCCCGCGACAGCAGCGCCATCTTCGCCCCATGAAGGCGTGCCTGGGGGAGTATGTTCTGGTCCTGAGAATAGTAAGGCAATCCTTCCTCTAGCCACCACTGGTAGAGCTTGCGGAGATTTTCTTCGAGTTTGGGTTCGACGGGCCGGCCTTGGCGCTTGAGGGTCTCGATGGTTTCCAGATCGCTTTCCAATGTCGTCTTCTGTTGGGGTCGGGGTTTACCATTCTCATCCAGAATGGCCGCGTAGTCTTGAAAGACTTTCAGCCGAGCGTTGTCGATGCCTGCCACCTTCGGCGCCACCTGTGGGAAGAGAGAGGAGAGAATGGGGAAACCTTTGAGGTCGGGTTGTCCGGACTCCGTGCGGGCCTTATAGCGCTCGTAAGTCTGCTGCCGTTCGGGTGTCTCCTGCAAGTAGGACACGGCAAAGTAGTCTTGCTTATAGCCGATTCCTGGTCCTCCGAGGATACCGGCACTGATCATGCCAATCCCCCCACTCAAGCCTAATGCCAAGGCGCCTCCCTTGGGAAACCGCTCGGAGATTACCCCCAGCAGTGTTGGCCAGTAGAACGTCTTGCCGATGCCGTAGATGGTGACGGCCAAAAGCCAGGGCCAGATGGAATTGATCGCGGGATTGCCGAGCAGATACAAACCGACGACCCCCAACACCTCTAACATCTTGCAAGCCCTATACCTACACTCCTCCCGCTGACACTTAAAAAAATCTGAAG
>JAILZC010000022.1 GCA_023512665.1 Candidatus Bipolaricaulota bacterium
GAAATTGAGCCACGGAAAGCACGGAATGAGATTTTTTTCCCCGTGTCATCCGTGGTTCTTCCGTGCTTTCCGTGATTCAAAAGACGAAAAAACGAACCGGCCCTGGGGGTGTTCCCAGGGCCGGGCCAACTCCGTCCAAAAGCCCTTCTTCAGCTCACTAGAACTTGAAGTTGATGCTGAAGACCTGGGCTCGCAGGAAGTTCACGTTCAGGATCGTCCCGCTGTTGACCGTGACGTTGCCCACCTTCCACGACAGGTCGATGACGGCCTCCTGGAAGGCGGAGAAGAGGTTCCCCAACGCCAGGCTGATATTGATGGCCATATCGCCCACGGTTCCAGACAGGGTGATCGTATGATAGAACAAGCCGGAGCCGAAGATGTTGCAGACCGTCTCTTCGTTGCAGAAGGCGATGACGCTGGTGACCTTCATCCCCGGCGGATCGAAGACCGAGATGAGCTGGCTCCAGTAGAGGTTGAACGCGCCGGTGTAGGTCGGCCAGATGTAGCCCACTACGGTCATCGAGATGTCACCGACCCTCAAGCTCGTGGTGAAGACGTCCGAGACCATGGTGAGGTCCGGCCCAACGATGTTGAGGGTGTTGTTGATCTCGAGCCGGAACGGATCGAGCCGGAAGGACTGGGTCAGCTCGACGAACCGCAATCCTGCGGGAGCATCGAAGAACTCGAACTCCAACCGCGCGCCGAATGTGATCCCGGCGAGCTTGAGGTTGCGGATGAAGAGCTTCTCCTCGTAGAAGGCGAAGAGGTCCTCAACATAGCCGCCGCGCACGATCTGCAGGGGCTTACACTCGGCGAAGCACTCCACCCCTTGGCGGGCGCCCAGCCACGATTCGCCGCGGATGGTGATGCCGGAGACGGTCTGGCCCTCGACGCTGGCCACGATCCCCATGCGCCAAGCGGGCGTGGTGGCACTGCCGATGTTGGCGAACATGCCGCGCAGCCCGATGGTCAACCCCGCCAGCGACAGCGATAGCTCCGCGACCTTCTTGCGGAAGGTCAAGGGCTGGCCGAGTGGATCGGTGATCTGCGCTTCCATGATCCCCGCCAGGTAGAGGTTGCGCAGCGCCGGGTGCAGATACCCATAGACGAAGTCTACCCCTTCGATCAGCATGTAGAAGTAGTGCTCCGCCGTGGCGAGAGGATCGAGCGTAGCACTATAGGGACAGAGCGGCAGGCCGGTCAACGGCAAGACAGGCGGCTGCGCGTTAGGCAGCGTGACCGTCTGGTCGTTCGCGATGGCCGGGTCGGCGGTGTCAACGCAGTAGGCCGGTAGCCCCAGGGCATCGCGCACCGCGCGGATCTCGATGATATTGGGCGCGAAGATGAACTGGGAATTAGCCACCAGCGCGCCGATCGTGCCGGTGAAGACGAACGCTTGATACTCCAACCCACGGAACGTAAACACCGAGACGCTGGTGATGTCCACGCCGCTGACCGAGAGCGTCAGGATCAGGTCCAGCTCCAGCTTCACATCGATCTTATCGATCTTGGTGCCGCTCTCGGCATAGTAAAGGGGAGACGGCCTAAAGACGATATCTAACGTAGCGGAACCGCTGACCGGAGCGGCTTGGGTGGGCAGGCTCCAGCCTGCTGCGGCCACGGCCAGTGCCGCCGTGAGTGCCATGAGTCTTCTAAACATTGACAGAACCTCCTTTTCTCGGTTTTTCACACGCACTTAGAACTTCAGCTCGATGAGGAACTGCTGGTACGCCAGCTCCGGACGCGTGCCCTCAAAGAGATCGTTAGCGTTCCCTTCGTTCCAGGATCTCCGCTCGACCTGGAGGTTGCGGAACGCCGTGCTGCTGGAGATGGTCACCGGCCCCAGCGTCCACTGCGCATCAACCCCGAACCCGTACAGGTCCTTCAGCAGGCTGCCGAACATGTCCACGTAGATGTAGACGGTCATGTCCCCGACCTCGAAGAGCAGGTCGTAGTACACTTCGATGAACGGGCTGGGCGAGCCGTAGTTGAGGAAGTTGTTGATGTTGCACGCGCGGCCAACACCGACGTACGCATCCGGGTCGCATGTGACCAAGGTGACGCTGGCGGTGGCGCCCGGCGCATCGAACTCCGCAGAGATCACGGTCAGCAAGGTCTCCCACGCGCCGATGGCGTTGGGGCGGAAGTCCCATATGATGCTGCCCGAGGCCTCGCCAAAGGAGACGCCGATGACGACCTGATCGCGCAGGAAGCGCTCGAACCCGCGGTCAAACCGCGCGATGTTCGTCACGCTGATCCCCAGCGGGGTGATGCGCGGCGTGGACGTTTGGATGGCCACGAAGGTCGGCTGGCGCGAGTCCGCAGCGGCGCCGGCAAGCTGCATCTCTATAACGATAGAGTGCGTGAGGCCCGCGAGCCTCAGCCCGGTGATGTAGAGCTTCTCCTCTTGGGGCTCGAAGCCGGGGACGACGATGCCGCCGGTGGCCGGGTAGGGCACGAAGATGAACCCGCCCTGGGTGCCCAGGCGCTGATTGGGCTTGCACTCGCCGAAGCACTCAAACCCCTGGCGCGCGCCGACCCAGGTCTCGCTGCGCACCTTGATGCCGCTGACGGTCGTGCCCTCAAGGACGAGCACCGTGCCCACGACGAAGTTCGGCGTGGTGGTCGTGCCGAAGTTGGCAAAGAGCCCGCGCAGGCCCAGCGTCAATCCCGCGATCGAGAGCGTCACTTCCGCGGCCTTCTTGCGGAAGGTCAGCGGCTGATCGAGCATCGAGCCGGTGACGTTCGGGTTGGGAGTGTGCCAGAAATCGAACTCGCCATCGGCCCAGCGGCCGACGATCAAGTTCGCGATGGGCGAATAGCCCAGGATGAGCATGTCGCCCCAGGTGTTATAGCCATAGACCGGGTCGAGGATGCCCGCGCTGGAACCGGAATTACAGTTATTGGAATTGGAAGGGCCCGATGCGTCGCCGTAGTCATCGGGCGCAGACCGACTGAGACAGTAGTAGCGGGTGCCGCTGCCGGAGCGGACCTCTTCGAACTCCATGATGTTGGGCGCGAAGACCATCGCGGTCTCGAAGACCATCGCACCCACGGTGGCCTTGGCCCAGAAGATCTGGGTCTCGATACCCTTGAACGTGAACGAGGTGCTGCTGGTCAGCTCCAGGCCGCTGATGGACATGGTGAGCAACAGGTCGGCCTCAAACTTGACCAGGATCCGGTCAATCTTGTTGATCGGATCTTCGCAGACGATCTCAAAATCGTCATTGACCGTACACGCTTGCTGCGGGTAGAAGACAACGTCGAAGGAGAAGCTCCCCGTGATCGGGGCCGCAGCGGCCGTCCAGGAGAGTGCCCCAGCTAACGCCAACGCTAGCGCACTGGCCAGAACTGTGATTCTTCTAAACATTGACGAAACCTCCTTTTTCTGGTTTTACACGCCGTCCGTTAGAACTTGGTGTCCATGCTGAACGCGATGCCACCAAGCACGTCGGTCAAGAGCACGGCCGCAAACTTGATCGAGACCGGCTCGAACGCAAAGCCCATCTCCACATCGAACTGGGTGAACTGCCCCAAGATGCCGCCGATGAAGGTCAGCCTCGTGGCGATGTTCACCGGTCCGACCGTGCCCGACAGGCTCAGGTAGTGCGAGAGCACGGGCGGCAGAATTGGCCCACCACCCAACGGCCCGCAGTAGACCGGGTTGGTGCAGAAGGCGATGTCGCTGGTCACCTTCAGTCCGGGCGGATCGAAGGTGGTGATGAACTGGCTGATGCTCGGCTCAAACGCCCACGAGCCGTTGTTGCGCCACACGAAGACCCCCGTGACCTCGGCGTCGCCGGCCTTCAGCCCCATGACGGTGACGTTGCTGATCAGGTCGAGGTTGCCGTTCCAGTTCCAGGTCGTCCGGACGCTGAGCCTCCAGGGGGCAACTGTGAACGCCTGGGTCAACTGCATGAAGCAGAGCGGGTTGGTGACTTGCTTGAGATCGCCCGTGTCGTAGGGCCAGAACCAACCGTCGTCGTCGTCATCCACCTGGTCAATGGTGCACTTCCGCAGATCGAAGTGGAACTCGGCGCGGAAGTCATGGCGGACACCGGCGATCACGACGTTGGTGAGGAAGACCTTCTCCTCCTCGAGGTTCTGGAACCCGCCGCCGGTGACCATAGCGTTGAAGAAGCGCTCCAGGGGCTTGCACTCGCCGAAGCACTCCAAGCCCTGCTTGGCGCCCAGCCAGAGTTCTCCGCGCACGCCCACGCCGCTCACGGTCCTGCCCTCCATCGAGAGCACCAAGCCGCTGCGCAGGCTGTAGCCGGTTGCAGTCTTAGCGACGTTGGCGAAGAGCGCCCTGACGTTGAGCACCAAGCCCGCAATGTTGAGGCTCAGATCGGCGATCTTCTTGCGGAACCGGATGGTGTTGTTCAGCGGGTTCGGCGCCGTCGGAGCATCGGGATCGAGCCAGCGGGCAAATATGAGGTTCTGGGCGAGCGGGTGGATGTCGTTGCGGAAGAACTGCCAGAAACGAATGTTGCCGAAGACTGGATCGGTAATGTAGCCGTCGATCCGAGGATTTGTTGGGTTGGCATGGATGGTGCAGACTGCGTTATCGGTATTGGGGAACTGCGGCAGAGACTCTGAGTTCCCAGTTGGAGCACTCCCAACGAACTCTTCGGCAAGACACCAGCGCAAGCTCCCAAACTGATCGCGGGTCTCCTCGAACTCGAAGAACGTCGGGGAGAAGATGATCGTATCCTTGATGGTCAGAGCACCCACGGTGGCGCTGATCACGAACGACTGGAACTCCACGCCCAGGAAGGTGAAGACCGTGGTGCTGGTGACATCCAAGCCGCTGATCGAGAGCGTCAGTATCAAATCGGCCTCGAACTTCATGTCAATGAGGTCAACCTTGTCGATGTCGGGGCCTTGCGGCAAGAAGACGATGTCGATGCCAAAGCTCCCGCTGATGGGAGCAGCGTTTGCTCCCCACGAAAGCGCGCCCACAACCGCGAGCGCACAGGTCAGAACGAGTAATCTTCTAAACATGTACAGAAACCTCCTTTTTTACTCGGTTTTCGACGTACGCACGAAAGTACGACTCTGCTGTCGGTCTTTGGTATTCCCCCAGCTTGGCGACCACCTCCTTTTGGTGAAAGATTTTTCCCGGCTCAGCCGGGGCCGGCACGCTTATTAAGTCACGATCGCCCAGATGACCGCGACGACCCCCGCGAGCGCCGCGAAGGCCGCAATCAACAAGCTGTTGTTGACCTGCTGGCGCAACTGCTCGACCTCCTCGGGGACGACGCCCCCGGAGGCCGCCCGCGCCTGCTGCAGCTCGCTCTTGAGAGTCTGCACTTGGCTTTGCAGGCTCGCGAGCTGCGCGTCGCTCTGGGCGAGCCTCTCCTTGAGAGAGGCGACGTCGGCGCTGCTGTCGCTTGTCGGTCGGCTCTTGAGCGTGGCCACGTCCTGCTCGAGCTTATCTAACGATTGCACGCGCTCCGAAACTTTAAAGATCAAGTCTTGCAGGACCTTCAAATCTGCGGGCTGGATCTTCTCCGGGTCGTTCTGCAGATATCGTATGGCCCGGGCGATGAGCACTGAGGCGTCGTAGCGATTGAGGGCCTTGCTGCCCTGAAACTCCCCGTTGGGCAGCCCCGTGATGATGCCGCGCTCGACTAAAAACTTCAGATCGCCGGCGGCGTAGTGATCTGCTGGGACGTCCACGAAGAGCGCACCGCGTTGGGCCGCGGGCTTAGGCTGAGTGGAGGGCTGCTTGGGCTGTCCGTCCGCCAATGCCCATAGCCCCACGCTCACCACCATCAGCCCGACGAGCACGACTTTGAGACTTCGCATATCTACCTCCCCGAGTTCGTTTGCCCAACCTCCTCGGGTTGTCTTTCAGCCCTGCCTCGAAGGCGTATTATATATTACGCTCCGCGAGGCTGTCAAGTCCGCGTGTCCGCTCCATAGTAGGACGGGCGTCGTGTCGGCTCTGCCTCCGTGTACGCTGTGGCGCTCTCTGAGAGGTGTCAGAACTTTTTTCATCGCCATCGTTCGAGCGCCCCCTGATCTCTGTTTTTTGTTACGTTGGCGATATTATAGCGTCGCCCCCGCCGGTTGTCAAGAGGGGGGGAGGGTGAATCACCGAGGGCAGGGGGGCGCACGGGAATCTCGAAAGAAAGCCGTGTCCCGTGTCTTCCGTGGCCCTTCCGTGCGCTCCGTGATTCAAAATGCCCATAGCAAGGGCCCTCTTGACAAGAGGGAAATTTGTCCCGTATAATATTAGCAGAGTGCTTAAGAGTCTGCTAATTACTAACCCTCACCCCCAGCCCCTCTCCCCTGAGAGGGAGAGGGGAGCACAGGGGTGAGGGGGCTCTGAGCGCCAGCAAAGGAGTGACCTATGATCCGATTTGACCGGTTCACCGAGAAGGCCCAAGAGGTCTTCCGCGATTCCACAGATCTTTTGGAGAAGTACAAGCACAATCAGCTCGACGTCGAGCATATCTTCTACACGCTGGCGACCAAGGAGGGCGTCGGCCAAGAACTGCTAAAAGAGATGGGCGTGCCCATCCCCGGGCTGCTCAAGGATTTAGAGATGCTCTTGACCGAAAAGCCCAGCGTCTCCACGACCGTCGGCCAGCAGATCTATATCACGCCCCGGTTGGAGATGCTGGTCAAGTCCGCCCAGGTCGAGGCAGATCGTCTCAAGGACGAATTCATCGGGATCGAGCATCTCTTGATCGCCATCAGCCAGGACCCCAACACCGCCCTCAGACGAGTCTTATATAAATATGGTATAACCCCCGAGGCGGTCTACCAGGCGCTCTCGAAGGTGCGCGGCGCCCAGCGCGTGACCGATCGAGAAGCCGAGAGCCGCTACAAAGCGCTCGAGCGATTCTCCGTGAACTTGACGGCGCTGGCCCGCGAGGGCAAGCTCGATCCGGTCATAGGGCGCTCGCGGGAGATCCGTCGGGCGGTACAGATCCTCTCTCGGAGAAAGAAGAACAACCCGGTCTTCATCGGCGAGCCGGGCGTGGGCAAGACGGCCATCGCCGAGGGCTTAGCGCAGCGCATCGTCGCCGGTGAAGTGCCCGAAGGGCTCAAAGAGAAAGAGTTAGTCCAGCTCGACCTGGCGTCTTTAGTCGCGGGCACCAAGTTCCGCGGGGAGTTCGAGGAGCGCCTCAAGGCGGTCATCGGCGAGATCGAGAACGCCAAGGGCAAGATTTTAGTCTTTATTGACGAGCTGCACACCGTCGTTGGGGCTGGCGCGGCCGAGGGCGCCATTGATGCTTCTAATATCTTGAAGCCCGTCTTGGCCCGTGGGACTTTTCAAGTGATCGGCGCGACGACCCTCGACGAATATAGAGAACATATTGAGCAAGACCCGGCACTCGAACGACGCTTCCAGAAAGTCTTGATCGAGGAGCCCTCTGTAGACGAGACGATCGCGATCTTGGAGGGGCTGCGAGCGAAGCTCGAGGCCCATCACCACGTCAAGATCACCGACGGGGCGCTGAGAGCCGCGGCGCAGCTTTCGGCTCGCTACATCTCCGACAGATTCCTCCCCGATAAAGCCATAGACTTATTAGACGAAGCCGCGGCCAAGCTCAGAGTAGATCGAACGTTCGCGCCCGAAGTCCAAGAGATCACAGAGAAGATCAAGCTCATCGAAGGGCGCCTCAAGAACGCCGATCCCAAGACGGCACAGCAGCTTCAGAAAGAGCTCGAAAAGCTTCAGGCGGAAAAGGCCCAGTGCGAGGCCGAACACGCCCAGAGGGTCCAGCGGGAGCCCATCGTCACGGATCGCGAGATCGCCGAGACGGTCGCCCTGTGGACGGGCATCCCCGTCGAGCAGATGTTTGAAGAAGAGCGCGAGAGACTCGCCAAGCTTGAGGAGCGCCTCCATCAGAGGGTGATTGACCAGAATGATGCTGTCAAGGCCGTCGCGCAGGCGGTGCGCCGCGCCCGCGCCGGATTAAAAGACGCGAAGCGCCCTGCGGGGAGCTTCTTGTTCTTAGGCCCGACGGGGGTGGGCAAGACCGAGCTCTCCAAAGCCCTCGCCGAGGCGCTCTTTGGCGACGAGAATGCGTTGCTGCGCTTCGATATGTCGGAATTTATGGAGCCCCACTCTGTAGCAAAGCTGATTGGTTCTCCCCCCGGATATGTGGGCTACGAGAAGGGGGGCCAGCTCACCGAGGCCGTGCGCAGAAAACCCTACAGAGTCATTCTCTTCGACGAGATCGAGAAAGCCCACCGAGATGTCTTCAATATATTCTTACAGATCTTGGACGATGGACGGCTCACCGACGGGCATGGGCGCACCGTGGACTTCAAGAACACGATTATTCTGATGACGAGCAATCTCGGCAGCGAGTCTATCGTCTCCAAGACGACGCAGCTGGGCTTTGTGAGCGAGAAGAGCGACGCCCACGAGCGCTCCTATCAAGAGATCCGCGAGCGGGTGCTTGGCGAGGTGAAGAAGTTCTTCAGGCCAGAGTTTCTCAACAGACTTGACGGGATCATCGTCTTCCGCCCGCTGTCGAAGGAGAATCTCTTGGAGATCGTCTCGCTGAAGCTCGAAGTTTTGCGCAAGAAGCTCGCCGAGCGAGGGATTTTCTTCGTCGTGAGCGAGGCGGCCAAGGCGCTCCTGGCCGAGAAGGGCTATGACCCGCTCTTTGGGGCGCGCCCGTTACAGAGAGTCATTCAAGAAGAGATCGAGAACGAGCTCGCCATGCAGATCGTCGAGAACAAGCTCAAAGAAGGGGACACGGTGCGCGTGGACGCCCACGAAGGGCGGTTCACTCTTGAGGTCGTCAGCGCGGCCACTGTTGTGGTATAATTACTTCGGACCTAACCCCAACCCCTTTACCTCACCTAGCCCTCTCCGTAAACGGAGAGGGAAGGGGTGAGGTAGGGGAGAGGGGACAGGGGTGAGGG
>JAILZC010000216.1 GCA_023512665.1 Candidatus Bipolaricaulota bacterium
GGCTTGTGTCCAGCGCCCCACAGCCAGATGGAGTTCGCCTGGTGCCCAGCAAGCACATCCCACGAGCGTCTGATCAGATCTCGCAGGAGGGCGCTGCCGGGACCGCGGGGCAGTTATTTTTCTATAGGAGCATCGGGGATTTCGTGAGGGGGAGTGAGCTGTAAGCCCTGCAGCTCGACGGGGGCGTCGCGCCAGACCAAGAGATGCCGATAGCTGACCCCTGCGTAGAACTCTAGATTCTTTTCGCCCAGCTCGCGGGCGAGGCGCGCGACGAGTTTTCGAGCCTCTGCTGTAGCAATATGCCCGGCGCTGTAGTCTCGCATAACTCTATAATCTTCGCTGAGGGTGACGAGGTTGCAGCGAAGAGCAAGATCACGCTCGCCCAGAGTAATGCCCCGTGAGGCGGCCTCCAACGGAGCGCGGCCAGTGTAGTATTTTCGCGGGTCGTAGCCCAACAGCGAGAGATTGCCCACATCGCTGCCAGGGGGAAATTTTTCGGGGATTGTCTCCACCAATCCCAAAAGCCCCTGGCGGGCAAGCCGGTCGAGATGGGGCGTGCGGGCGTACTCCAGCACCGTCTTGCCGTCGAGCTCATCGTAGCTATAGTCGCCCATGCCGTCGCCGACGAGAAAGACGTATTTCATCTTCGACTCCCGACTTCCATGAAAAAAGAATCTTTCTTCTATGGTCTTTCCAGAAAGACCCCTCTAGAGTAAGGGCTGAGGGATAGTCCACCCCACTCCGATACATAGGGGGGCTCGACCCCAGAGCCCCCTCCCCTCTCTTAATAGGGCTGAGGGCTCTGGACCTGATGGGGATGCTCCGCGCCTGCGTAGACCTTCAGCTTCTTGAGCATCCGGCGCCCTAAGACTGTCTTAGGCAGCATGTTCTTCACAGCTTCTTCTAAGGGCTTGGTCGGATGCTTTCGCAGCCTCTCCTCAAAGGTCCATTCTCGGATTCCGCCGGGGTAGCCCGAATAGTGAAAATACTTCTTCTGCTCGCGTTTCTTCCCCGTCACCTTGATCTCTTTCGCATTGATGACGACGACGTAGTCTCCCGTGTCTACGTGTGGGGTGTACTCGGGCTTATGTTTGCCCATCAAGACCTTGGCGATCTGCGAGGCCAACCGGCCCAACGTCTGCCCCTTGGCGTCAATCACCACCCAGTTTCGGTTGAACTTCTTGCCCAATCCTTCTCGTTTCATCAAGGTCGAATGCTGCATCGTCTCCTCCTCTGCGAGTTGCCCGCTTGCACGGACGCCGTAGATGTGATATCATAGCGCACCGAAGGGATAGTTGCAAGGGGAAAGCTCCAAGCTTCTCATTCCAATCGCTCAACTTGGAGCTTTGGCCTTGCAAGGTCGAACTATCGGTGGGCCCGTCTCTTGACAGCAGAGGCCGTATATCTTATAATGGCTGCCAAGAGATCGGTTTTTGCCCGATAGAATTACTCTCTCTTCGGCTGGAACGATCTCGCTTATCTCCAACGTTGCCAGCAAGATACGAAGCTGTCAGAAGGAGTTTGTATGCCGACATTGAATCAACTGGTGCGCTATGGGCGCACCCCGATCAAGAAGATCAACCGGCGCTCTCAGGCGCTGGAGCACTGTCCGCAGAAGCGTGGGGTCTGCGTGCGCGTCTTCACCAAGACGCCCAAGAAGCCCAACTCCGCCCTGCGCAAGGTCGCGCGCGTCCGCCTGAGCAATAAGCACTTGGTCACGGCGTATATCGGCGGCGAGGGCCATAACTTACAAGAGCACTCGATGGTGCTGGTGCGCGGGGGCCGCGTCAAGGACCTGCCCGGCGTCAACTACCACATCATCCGTGGGGCGCTGGACTCGGCGGGCGTCGAGGGCCGCAAGCGCGGACGCTCCAAGTACGGCGTCAAGAAGAGCGCCGCCCCAGTAGGAGCCGCGGCCTAACGGAGGGCATCTATGACCCAACACGCACTCGATCGCGCGATCCCCGGACGGCCCGTAGCGCCCGATGTGCGCTACCAAAGCCCTCTGGTGGAGAAGCTCATCAACTACGTGATGCGCAAGGGCAAGAAGTCCTTGGCGCGGCGGATCGTCTATCGCGCCTTCGATATCGTCCAAGAGAAGACGGGCGAGAACGCCCTCGACGTCTACTTCAAAGCGTTAGCCAACTGTATGCCCAAGCTGGAGACACGCTCGCGCCGTGTCGGCGGCTCGGCCTATCAAGTCCCCTATGAAGTCGAGGAAGACCGTCAGCGGACGTTGGCGTTGCGGTGGTTGGTCGGTGCGGCACGGGAGCGCGGCGAACGCGATATGGCCGAACGGCTCGCCGCCGAGATGCTCGACGCCTTCAAAAACCAGGGCAAGGCTATAGAAAAGAAGAACGAAACCCACCGCATGGCCGAAGCCAACCGTCCCTTCGCCCATTACCGCTGGTAATCTCTCGTGATCCCCTATGAAATCGCTCGGATACGATATCGAAAAGATTAGGAACATCGGGGTCATTGCCCACATTGACGCAGGCAAGACCACGACCACCGAGCGGTTGCTCTTTTACACCGGGCGTATTCACGATATCGGCGACGTGGACGAGGGCGACACCGAGATGGACTGGATGCCGCAAGAGCGCGAGCGCGGCATCACCATTACCTCTGCGGCCACGACGTGCTTCTGGCGGGACCATCAGATCAATATCATTGACACCCCCGGACACGTAGATTTTACCGCAGAGGTCGAACGGTCTCTCCGAGTCCTAGACGGCGCGATCACGGTCTTCTCGGCCGTTGATGGCGTCGAACCCCAATCGGAACAAGTCTGGCGTCAGGCCGACAAGTACGCCACCCCCCGCATCGCGTATATCAATAAGATGGACCGGATCGGTGCGAATTTCTCAGCTGCCGTCGAATCCATGATCCAAAAACTGGCAGTCACGCCCTTGCCATTACAGATACCCTACGGCGAGGGCGATCAATTTGCGGGGATCATTGACCTCATAAAACAGAAGCTCATTGTGTGGGACCCGCAGTCCAAAGGGGCGCGGTA
>JAILZC010000217.1 GCA_023512665.1 Candidatus Bipolaricaulota bacterium
AGCTCGGTGTAGTGCTGAGTGCTCCCACCGACGTGGTCTTATCCTACACCAACGTCGTCCAGCCGGACTTGCTCTTCGTCTCCAACGCCCGCAAGAAGATCATCACCGAAAAGAATATTCAAGGCGCTCCCGACCTGATCGTCGAGATATTGTCCGAGACGAGCGAGGAGCAAGATCGCACGACCAAGATGCAAATCTACTCCCGCCACGGCGTCAAAGAGTATTGGCTGATTGATCCCGACCGTGAGACGCTAGCAGTGTATAAGCTTCATGCTAAGACGCGAGCCTTCCGGCATATCGCCACGTACCAGCGCGATGAAATCTTCCAGCCCGAGCTCTTCCCCAACTTAGAGATTAAGCTCGCAGAGCTTTGGGAGTAATCTCTTCGGACTTTCTCTCCTGCGCGCGCTTGACCATCTTCAGCCGAAAGATCTCCTCGCGCTCGTTCTGCTCCAGCACGTCTTCAATATAGCGTTTCTTCGCTGTGAGCGCCGGGATGATGTTCTCTTCGAGCGCGTTGATCTTGCTGTTCAAACTACGCATCTCCCGCCCGACGGTCTTGATATTATGCTCCAAGTGGGCAATGGCGAGCATCTTGTCCAGCAATCGTTCGGCGACTTCCGCGCACGCCTCGATCCGACTGCTGGTGCTCGCAGGGTTATAGCCGCGTGAGAGAATATCGCGCCTGACGTCGGGATGCGTGGCGTGGAAGATCTTCGTCCCCATGACATTGTCACGGCTTATTTCAAGAGAGATCTCTTGGCTGGTCGCCAACGCCAACGACTTCAGGGTGATCGAGCCGTCGCGGGCGCGCGTCAGGGCTAACAAATCCTTCCGGCGCTTTAGGTCTGCCAAGAGCTCCTCGCGACGTCCCTTGTACTGGCGCACCATCACCAGAAATCTATTTAAGAGCGCCTCTTTCTTCTTCTCCAAGATTTGCTTGCCGCTCTGCGCGATGGCCAACTCTTGCCGGGTGCGCAGCAGTTCGTCACGGGTTGCTTTGATAGTCTCCATTGCGCCCTCCGAAGCGCCGCTCGCGCCGCTGGTACTCTAAGATCGCCCGGATCAATTCTCTTCTGTCGAAGTCCGGCCAGTAGACTGGGGTCGAGATAAACTCCGCATAGGCGAGCTGCCAGAGCAGAAAATTGCTCAGGCGCATCTCCCCGCCGGTGCGAATGACGAGATCAGGGTCGGGGGTGCCGTTCGTATAGAGAAATTGGTGGAAATTCTCCTCGTTGATCGCGTGCGGGTCGAGCCGACCCGCCGCGGCCTCATAGGCTAACCTGCGCACGGCATCAATGATCTCCGCGCGCCCCCCGTAGTTGAGCGCCACGGTGAACGTCAGCTTTCTGTTGTGCTTGGTCTCCTCGATTACGCGCTGGACCTTGCGCACCAACGCTTCGGGAAGTTTCTTATCTAAGCGCCCGATGACGCGCACCCGCACGCCATTGCGCTTCAGCTCCGCCAGCTCATCTTCTATGGCTTGCTCGAGGAGCTTCATCAGAAAATTGACTTCGCTGGCGGGGCGTCGCCAGTTCTCCGTCGAGAACGCATAGACTGTCAGATAGGGGATACCCAATTGCAAAGACGCTTTGATAACGCGCTTCACGGCCGCGCGGCCCGCTTGATGCCCGTGATGGACGCTCAGCCCGCGCTCTCTGGCCCAGCGCCCGTTGCCGTCCATGATGATCGCGATATGGGTCGGCATCCGCGCGCGATCGAGCTGCGCCAGCAGCGTCTGCTCTTCAACGGATGTGCTCTGTGCAAGCGTTGGCATAGGATTCCACAGCCCCCTTGTAATCCCTCCGGTCTTCGATGTACTGGGCGACCTGACGAAGCAGACGAGCCGCCGTCGGCCCCAGCCCTCGCTCGATCTTCTCTAAGCTTGCGTAGACTTTGGCAAAATTTTGGGCGATCAGCCCTTGGGCGTAGCGTGCGGCGCCGGTGTCGAGAATGAGCGTGCGGACGCGGGCCAGCTCGCGTTGCGCCTGGTGCGGGTCGTGCAGCGCCCTCTCCAGGGCAGCGCGCTCGTGGGGCGTTCCGTCGTGCCAGGCCTTGAGCACCAGCGGGGTGCGCTTGGCCTCTAAGAGATCGGAGCCCTCGTCCTTGCCGGTCGCCTCCCGCGCCCCGAACATCCCCAAGAGATCATCTTGGATTTGAAAAGCGATCCCCAAGGGAACAGCATACTCGCTCAGCAGAGCCAAGTGATGCCCCTCGGCACCGCCCAAGACGGCCCCCATGTGGAGCGGGCCTTCGGTCGTGTAGCCCGCGGTCTTCAGCTCGTAGACTTTTAGAATCTCTTCTTCGGCGAGGGTGTCGAGCGATCTCATGCCCAGATCAACGTCGAGCAATTCCCCGAACGCGACGCGATAGATCACATCGCTGAAGGTGTGCACGGCTTTGAGCCGGCGCTCGACGGGAAAATCCGAGCGGACTAATATCTCATACGCCAATGCTGAAGCGATATCCCCCATCAAGACGGCCATAGAGAGCCCAAAGTGCTCCGGCTCGCCGGGGTAGCGGGCGCGGTAGCGTTTCTCGCGAAAATACTCTTGCCACAGGAGGTGCATCGTCGGGCCGGCGCGACGCTCGAGGCTCCGGTCAATAACATCGTCGTGAATGATCAGGCCGGTCTGCAAGAGTTCGACGGCTACGGAAGCGTTGAGGATCGCCTGGGCGTCGGTTCCGCCCAGGCACAGATACCCGCAGCAGAAGAGCAGTGGGCGGATGCGCTTGCCCCCGCGCGCCGCAAAACTCTGCAAGCTGAAGTGGTGTGCCCCGGCGAGCGCACGCTGGGCCAAGGGCGGCAAATTCTTCGATTCCTCGGCCTTCTCTGCCAGCGCACGAACAAACACGGCATTGAACTCTCGCTGGAAACTTTCTACGATCTCTCGAATCGGACGATCACTCGCCAGGAGCTCTAGGACGTTCACAACTGCTCTCCCTCTCACCCTCACCCCCGTCCCCTCTCCCCTCGGAG
>JAILZC010000218.1 GCA_023512665.1 Candidatus Bipolaricaulota bacterium
GGCCGTGACCCTTGAGCCCTTCGGGGACGGGGGCGAAGCGCACGCGTTCACGGATCGCGGCCATCAAGATGATCGCCAAAGCCCAGCCGACCCCGCCGCCAAACCCATAGGCGACGCTCTCCATGAAGCCCAGATTCCATGTAGCGATGGCGAAGAGCACGCCGCCCAAGATCGCGCAGTTGACCGTGATCAAGGGCAAGAAGATCCCCAAAGAGTTATAGAGCGCCGGGAGAAACCGCTTCATGAACATCTCGACGACCTGCACCAAGAAAGCGATGGTCACGATGTAGACGATCAGCGCCAGATATCCCACTCCCAGGGGATCGAGCACGAAGTGCTTGATCAGCCAGTTCGTGGGCAGGGTCATGGTCAGCACGAAGATGACAGCCATCCCCATCCCCGACGCCGAGGCGTACTCTCCTGAGACCGCGATGAACGGGCAAATCCCCAAAAACGTCGTGAGCAGAATGTTGTTGGTTAAGATCGCGCCCAGCACAATGAGAAAGATGTCCATAGGCTACGCCCCTCCTCCGATCTGTCCCCCCGGCGAGAAGTGCTTCACGATCCCGACGTAGAGCCCTACTACCAAGAATGCTCCTGCCGGGATGATCATGATGACCCAGGGAGTCCAACTGCTCAAGAGCTGAATCCCAAACAAGCTGCCAAAGCCCAGCAGCTCCCGCACGATCCCCAGCAGCGTCAGGGACATGGTGAACCCCAGCCCAACACCCAGCGCGTCGAGCGCCGATATCCCTGGGCTGTTCTGGCTGGCGAACGCTTCGGCCCGCCCCAGCACGAAGCAGTTCGTAATAATCAACGGAACGTAGGGCCCCAACGCCGCCGACAACGGCGGTAGATAAGCCCGCAAGAATATATCTACAATAGTTACCCAGAACGCGATGATGATCATATACGCGGGGAGTCGCACTTCCGCAGGAATAACCATGCGCAAGGCGGCGACGGTCGCGCTCGACGCGACCGTCGCGATCAGAGTCGCCAGCCCTTGGGCCATCCCATTGATCGCCATGTTGGTCGCGCCCATGGTGGGGCACATAGCTAAGATCATGCGGAACGTGGGGTTGTCATCCCAGATGTCTCGGACGAGTTCCTTCCAGCCTTTGGTCTGGGGCAGCCGCTGCGTCAGCGGGATCGCCGGCGCTGACGCGCGTTGCATCGTCGTTGTGGGCATCACTGCCGTCTTCACCTCTGCCATCTGCCTCAACTCCTTCTGACTGATCTGAGCCCAGTCAAGCATACTATAACAGTCCGCTTTTTTCAAGATCGCTTCTCACCCTGTACGATCTTTCGTAAGCTCGCTATAGTCTTGTTGAGCAAGTCCCGCACCGTCGTGGACGTATAGGTCGCCCCGGTGATCGCATCGAACTGATTGGGGGCTTTGGGGGCATTGGGATCGCGGAACTTGATAAACTCGATATGGGGGTTGGTCTTCATCCCCTTGAACTGGCTCCAGAACCTCTCTTCGGTCATGCGGAATCCCAAGCCGGGGGTCTCGCCGATCTCGAAGGTCACAACGTGGGCCCCAATGATCTCCGAGAGATCGGGCTTGAGGGCCACTTGCATGGCGACCAATCCCTGAAAGCCGCTGCCTGCGATGCGAATGACATACGCCGACAGCTCTCCGCCGATCCTGTCTTTATAGATCTTCCAGTAGGTGAAGCTATCGGCTTTAGCTTCTTCAATATGCTGCTTGAAGTACTCATCGACTTGGGCGGGGGAGAGCTTGGGCAGCCCTTCTTGGGGGAAGAGCTCTTCAGCGGTATACTCCCCCACTGCGACGAGAATGCTTGAGCGCAGTCGAGCCTTGGCGTTGGCTTCGATCGTCGCTTTCGTTACTTCGTTGACGACCGCCAGCAGCCCCCCGGCTATCGCCGCGATGGCTGTGAGCACAATGACCATTCTCCACTCGTGGGGGCCGATCAGTCTCTTCTTCTTTGGAGCTTTTTCAGCCATCACAGATCACCTCTTTTGCATAGCTGGGGCGGAGAAGCTCTTGGGGATCGTGAATCTGTCAATCAACGGCGTGAACATATTCCCAATCAAGATCGCAAACGTCACCCATTCGGCGTAGCCGGTCAGGCCGCGCCCCAGCACCGTCAAGACCCCTAACATTATACCGAAGATCCACCGGCCGCGGACGGTCATGGGGCTGGTGACAGGGTCCGTCGCGTTGAGAAATGCCGCAAAGAGCAAGCCCCCGCTGAGCACCGCGTAGATGCCATCGGGGAATCTTGCGGGGGTGATGAAGCTGAGAAATTGTGAGGTCAAGCCGGCCGTAGCGATCATCACGACTGAGACGCGCCAGTCAATGACCCGCGTGTGTAGCAGATACAGGCCGCCGAGCAAGACGAGGATCGCCGAAGTTGCCCCAAGCACATCGGCGCGGCCAAAGCCCGTCAGAAGCGTGAAGAGATCGGGATTCGTAATATCTGGGGAATTGAACGCCCCTAGCGGGGTTGCCTTGGCGATGGCGTCTATCCCCTTCACAGATTCCGGCGACCAGTGCAGAAAACCCCCCAGCCCATCGCTCAGGGGGTTGAAGGGCGTGTACCATTGCGTCGTCATCGCTGAGGGGAACGCCAAGAGCAAGAACGCCCGCCCGCTGATCGCGGGATTAAAGATATTATAGCCCGACCCACCAAAGAGCTCCTTGATCCCGATGGCGAAGAAGATCCCCACCGCGACCATCCACAGGGGCAGGGTGGGCGGGAGCGAGAGCGCGTAGAGCATACACGTTACTAACAACCCCTCGGTGATCTCGTGTCGACGAATCGCGCAGAACGTGAATTCGACGGCCATCCCTACTAGGTACGTCACCAGGATGATCGCTAGGGAGCGCCATCCGTAGAAGTAGATGCTCGCCAGCACCAAAGGGATACACGCGAGAATCGGTGCTCCCATATAGCGTTGCATCCCGATGGCGTCACGCAGATAGGGGGCTTGACGAGCGGGC
>JAILZC010000219.1 GCA_023512665.1 Candidatus Bipolaricaulota bacterium
ATCCACGGGGGTATCTTGGCCGGGCTGCTCATGCTCTGGGTCTACTCCAAATGGAAAAAGATCTCGTTGTGGCAGTTCGCCGACGCCGTCGCGCCCAGTATGATCCTGGGCCAAGCCCTGGGGCGCTTCGGGAATTTTATGAACGGCGACGCCTACGGGACGCCCATCGGGCCGGAGTGGCCATCGTGGCTTGACTGGGTCGGGGTCGTCTACAAAGAGGGCACCCCCGGCTTCCAACAGTGGGGCCACATCCCCAGTCACCCTACCATGCTCTACGAGATGTTCGGCGATCTGATAATCTTTGGGCTGCTGATGTGGCTGCGCACCAAGAATTTTCAAGATGGCTTCATCGCGTCGCTGTATATCGTGCTCTACTCGTTCTTGCGCTTCTGGATGGAGTTTCTGCGGGCGGATGCGCTCTGGCTCATCCCCGACGTCCTGCGCGCCGCCCAGGTCATCAGCGTCGTTCTCGTGCTGATCTTCGGTGGGTTGATCGTGGGGAAGAGGCTCTGGAAGCCCTCTGCGGCGCCGTCGGGGTCATAACTGAAAATTCTCGCCGAGATAGTACTGCCGCGCCAGAGGATGGGAAGCGATCTCGTCGGGACGACCGGCGAGCAGAATACGCCCTTCGTTCAAGAGATACGCATAGTCCGTGACGCGCAGCGTCTCGCGCACATTGTGATCGGTCACAATGACGCCGATCCCATCGGAGGCTAGCGCCCGAATGATCCCCTGGATCTCGGCGACGGAGATCAGGTCTATCCCGGAGAACGGCTCGTCGAGCAAGAGAAATTTGGGGGAAGTTGCGAGAGCCCGCGCGATCTCGACGCGGCGGCGCTCCCCCGCTGAGAGCGTGTCCACCCGCTGATGCGCCAATGCCTCTAACCCCAGCTTGTGCAGGAGCTGCAACGCACGAGAGCGGCGCTGCCTACGATCGGGCTCCCAGCGTTCGAGCACTAATAAGAGATTTTCCAACGCGCTGAGCTTGCGAAAGACCGAGGGTTCTTGGGGGAGATAGTGAATCCCCTGGCGGGCCCGCGCGTAGAACGGCCAGCGCCCGATGGGCCGACTGTCTAAAAAGATCTCCCCGGCCTCGTGAGCAATCAGCCCGGTGATGATGTAGAACGTCGTGGTCTTGCCCGCGCCGTTGGCCCCCAGCAGCCCACAGACCCGGCCGCTCTCGATCTGCACGGAGACGCCGTTGACCACACGACGCCCGCCGTAGCTCTTCACCAGGCCCTCGGTGCGCAGGATCATTCTCGTTTCTCAATCTTAGAGCGCAACATGAGCCGCGCTTCGTGCAAGATCGTCGCACGTCCCGCAGAATACTCAAATCCCCGGCCGGTGAGAAGAAAATCCTCGCGCTCGATGCGCACGACCGACGGCGTCCAGAGCTTTTGGCCATCCCAGAAGAGATCTTCTGCGGTGAACGAGAACTCGCTCCCGTGAGCACGAACGGGGCCGAGCAGTGCGATCTCTTCGGTGCGATTGTTCAGCCGTGCCTTGGGAGCCCTGACTGTCAGCGTCTCCTGGCCCTCACCGTCGAAGAAGCGCAGCAGGACTTCTTCAGCGGTGCTCTCGCGCTCGGTCGTCTGCACCACGCGGGCCTCCAGCTCCCAGAGCTTCTTCCCTAAAGTATCGTACTTGACAATCTGAACACGTTCAGCAGAGATTGCCGGGGCAGAGATACCCGACGGCTCAGGCCAGAGGTGTGGTGTCGCCGACCAGAGCCAATAGATCAGCCCCCCCACGATCACGAGGAGACCAACAGCTTGCGCCGCGCGAGACATGCGTGCACCAACCCCACAAAGAGCGGGCGCGGCCGCGTCGGCCGCGACTTGAACTCCGGGTGAAATTGCGAGGCGATAAAATACGGGTGCCCCGGAAGTTCTACGATCTCCATGCGCCGCCCATCGGGCGATTTCCCGGAGAACTTGAGCCCAGCGGCCTCGAGCTCCCTGATATAGCGCGGATTGACCTCGTAGCGATGTCGGTGGCGCTCCGAGATCTCTAGCGCACCATAGAGCTTGTGCGCCAGCGTCCCCCGCTCGATGACGACCGGTTGCGCGCCCAGGCGCATCGTCGCGCCCTTCTCGGTCAATGACTTCTGCTCCGGCATCAGATCAATGACGGGATGCTCCGTCGGGCCGAATTCCGTGCTGTTGGCTTTCTCTAAACCAAGCACCGACCGCGCAAACTCGATCACCGCGAGCTGAAAACCGTAACAAATCCCCACAAACGGCACGTTCTGTGTGCGGGCATAGTGAATCGCCCTGATCTTGCCCTCGGCGCCGCGATGCCCAAACCCCACGGGGACGATCATCCCGTCTACGCCCTCCATCTGGGGCTCGGCGAACTCTTCGGCCTCGATCCAGACAATCTCAATACCCGCGCCCAGCGCCGCGCCGGCGTGGGTGAGCGCCTCGACGTAGCTCACGTAGCTATCGCGCAAATCTGTATACTTGCCCACGATGGCTATGCGCACTCGTGCCGTGGGGTGGAGCACGGCTTCAGTAAAGCCCTTCCACGCGCTCAGGTCTTGGCTGTGGGAGGGGAGCTTGAGCCGTCGTAAGAGCAAGTCCGCCAACCCCTGCTCTTCAAACAAGAGCGGCACCTGGTAGATCGAGGGGGCATCGGGCGCGCTGATCACGGCTTCGAAGGGCACATCGCAGAAGAGCGCGATCTTTTTGCGAATCCCCTCTTTGAGCGGGATCGTGCTGCGCCCGATGATCACATCGGGCTGAATCCCGATAGCCCGCAGCTCCTTCACCGAGTGCTGGGTCGGCTTGGTCTTCAGCTCGCCGGCGCTGGCGATGAACGGCACCAGCGTCAGGTGAACGAATGCGCAGTGGTTGCGGCCCAGGCGCAGGCTCATCTGGCGAGCGGCTTCCAGGAACGGCAGCGATTCGATATCGCCCACGGTGCCGCCGATTTCGACCAGGGCCACGTCGGCCTTGCCG
>JAILZC010000220.1 GCA_023512665.1 Candidatus Bipolaricaulota bacterium
GAGTATGGTGGCATCTGGCCGGTACTCATCGGCATGGCCCTCGGTGTGCTCTTATTAGATCTCGCTGATCACATTGTGCCCCATCTGCACGCGGTCTCCGGGCAAGAAGGGCTCATGACCAGGCGCGTGCGCGCCGTCTGGCTCTTTATTCTTGCGATTACGCTGCACAACATGCCCGAAGGATTAGCTGTAGGAGTAGGTTTCGGCTCCGGCGATCTGGGGAATGCACTCAAGCTCATGCTCGCCATTGGGATGCAAAATATTCCTGAGGGTCTAGCAGTCTCGGTCTCGGCGCTCAGCGCGGGGTTGGGCGCGTACTTTTACGCGAGCTTCGTCGGGGTGCGTGCGGGCTTAGTCGAGATTCCTCTGGCGCTCTTTGGCGCCTGGGCGGTGCACGTCGCCACGCCCATTCTCCCGTATGCTATGGGCTTTGCTGCCGGAGCCATGCTCTATGTGATCAGCGATGAGATCGTCCCCGAGACACATCGCAAGGGCCACGAGCGGACTGCTACGCTCGGACTGATGCTCGGCGCGGCCGTCATGCTCTATCTCGACGTTGCGCTGGGGTAACCTGACCGATATCAGTGAGGCTCCTGAGCGCCATCAGCGATTTCTCACACGCTTCTCGCTAAGATAAAGAAGAAGCGAGGAGGTTGATGGCCCGTGGAAATCAACGGAGCCGAGAGAAATGGGAAGAATAGTTTTCTGCAACTCTATCTTAATGAGATCAAGCGCCATCCCCTGCTCTCCCCGGAGGAGGAGTATCGGGTGGCGCGCCGCGCGGCCCGCGGCGACCCCCACGCCCGCGAGCGCCTCATCACGGCGAATTTACGCCTGGTCGTGAGCATCGCCGCGAAATATCGCGATCTTGGCGTCCCGCTCCTCGATCTCATCCAAGAGGGCAATATCGGGTTGATCACGGCGGTGGAGCGGTTTGACCCCCAGCGGGGCTATAAGTTCAGCACCTACGCCACGTGGTGGATTCGGCAAGCGATCATGCGCTCGCTCGTGAAGCACTTGCGGGTGATCGCCGTGCCGGACTATCTCGTCTCGCTGCTGCACAAGATCACCCAGAAAGAAGAAGACCACTGGCAGGAGCACGGCAGCCTGCCCACCTGCCCGGAATTGGCCGAAGAGGTCGGGGTCTCGCACGAGGTCTTGCAGCGGTTGCTTCAGGTCCGTCCATTCGCGCCCTCGCTCGATGCGCCCATCGGCGAGGAGGAGGACGAGACGGTCATAGAGAGCCTGGGGACGGACGAGGCAGCGCCGGAGCGGGAGACGCTGCGCGCGGCGCAACGCGAGCGGCTCGAACGAGCATTAGCTGAACTGGACGCGCGGGAGCGCCGTATCTTGATCTTGCGCTACGGCTTAGAAGACAACCATCCCCGGACACTCGTAGAGATCGGCATGTCGCTCAATCTGAGTCGGGAGCGCGTCCGCCAGATCGAGGAGCTGGCCCTGAGCAAGCTGAAGCAGTCCGATCACCTGCGGGGATTGTCGTTATAGCTCTACGGTCTCTTTCCAGTCGGCGATATGGGCGGTGCGCCCGAGCTTGGCAGAAATAGCCTGCTTGAGCGCGACCAAGCTGTGCATCTCCCCGTGGACCAAGAAGATCTTCTCGGGCTTTTGGGCTTGCGCGAGCCATCGTAAGAGTCCCGGTTGGTCGGCGTGGGCGGAGAACCCGTTGATCGTCCAGATCTGGGCGCGCACCGCGATCTCCTCGCCGAAGATCCTCACGGTGCGCGCCCCTTCGATCAAGCGTCGCCCCAGCGTCCCGTCGGCTTGGTAGCCCACAAAGACGACGCTGCACTCCGGGCGCCACAGCTGATGCTTGAGATGATGGAGAATCCGCCCGCCGGTGCACATGCCGCTGCCGGCGATGATGACCGCGTGGCTTGAGAGAGCGTTGATCGCCCTGGACTCGTCGGGGGTGCGGACGAAGCGCAACGCAGGGAAGTCGAAGGGATTGGGGCTGTGCGCGAGGGCCTCTTCGGGCTTCAGATATTCGCTGTAGCGTCGAAAGATTTTCGTCACGGAGATCGCCAGGGGGCTATCTAAGAAAATCTGGCATCCGGGGAGCTCTTTGCGCTTGTAGAGGTGAAAGAGCACAGCGAGCAGCTCTTGGGAGCGTTCGAGGGCGAAGCTGGGGATGATCACATTGCCCCCGCGGGCGAACGTTAAGAGCAAGGCTTGTCGCAGCTCGGCGATGGAGTCGCGCATCGAGCGGTGAGGGCGGTCGCCATAAGTAGACTCTACAATGGCGACCGAAGCGTTCTGCGGCTCGGCGGGGTCGGGGGTCAGCATCTTGTCGTGATTGCCCAGATCTCCAGAGAAGAGCACTCTCTTGGGGCGCTTGCGCCCCTCAGTGACTTTGAGTTGTATGAACGCTGCACCGAGCACATGACCAGCGTCGCGCAAGTGGAGCGTGACGCCCTTGGCCAGCTCGATGGGCTTGTTGAGGGGGACGGGATCAGCGAAGCGTTCGAGGGAGTTTAAGACGTCTTCGATCTCATAGAGCGGTCTGACGGGACCGCCGCCGCGACGGCGCTCTTTCTTAGTAAGCAGAGCGGCTTCTTCTTCTTGGAGCTGGGCGCTGTCGGTCAAGATCAGTCGGGCGAGATCGCGCGTTGGCTCGGTGCAGAGAATTTTTCCCGCAAAGCCCTCGCGTACTAATCTTGGGATAAGCCCGCAGTGATCGAGATGGGCATGAGTTAAGATCACATAATCTATCTTGCTTGGAGGAAACCCGAAGGGGAGCCAGTTGCGGCTCTCGATCTCCTCAGAGCCGGCAAACTGCCCGCAATCTATCAAAATCTTCAGTTTGTCTATCTGCACAAGAGCGCAGGAGCCCGTCACGGTCTTGGCCGCGCCGTGAAACGTCAGCTTCATATAAGAAAGTTTAGCGCCAACAGCCCAGCAGGGCAAATATGACCTCTCCACCAGCCCCTCTCACC
>JAILZC010000221.1 GCA_023512665.1 Candidatus Bipolaricaulota bacterium
ACTTAAAGGCTTTCGGACTTCGTCCTGGCGAGGAAGTGGAGCTCAAGCTGGAAGATGGACACCTTCTGGTCGAGCCCAAGAAGAAGGGCCGCTCTCTTAAAGAAGCAAGCCCGAAAAGCCCGCTGAATCAGCTCATAGGCATCCTGGAGATCGATGATCCCGATGTGGAAGAGTTGATCACCAAGGAGGCTTGGTACGACTAAGGCTGAGGCGAGTCGCGTGAAGCTCAAGGACATCCCCAATGGCAGCAAGATCTTTATCAACCCTAAGCGACCCGGATCTTCAGTCCCTACCTTGCTTAGTAATTCTTGATAACAATCCGTTGACGCAGCGACTCCATGCCCTGCCTTCGTGAAAGACTTACGGTATAATTACCACTGCGTGACCATTTTAACAAATAGAGGAGGGGCAGAGATGCTCAAATGCATCCATTCGGTACTCTTGTATGTTCGGGATGTGCAAGCTTCGCTGGCTTACTACCGGGACAAGTTAGGATTTCAGGTGGGGTTCCAATCCGATGAGGAGGGCGGTGTGGTCGGGTTGCGTCTTGGGGAGTTCAGCCTCATTCTGCACAGCGACCAGGGGGTGCAGCCAGAGTATCTGCTGCCTTCGGGGGAGCGGGGCCGCGGAGTGATCCTCCACTTTGAGGTCGAGAATGTAGATCTCTACCATGATACGCTGAAAGAGAAGGGCGTGGCAATTTCCAAGAGACCTGAAGACCAATCTTTTGGCTTGCGCACAATGTATGTGTACGACCCCGACGGCTATAATCTCTGCTTTGTCCAGCGTCTGCCAAGAGGGTAGGGCCCTGATGGCGTCAGTTTCGGGAGCTGGTGGTCGTGTGTCTGATCTACAACGTGAAGCAGGCGTGAAGTTGGGGATGGCCTTCCTTGACGGGCTCTTGTCTCATCTGCTATACTCCCTTCAGTGGAGGATTTCTACAGAGCCTTATACTCATAATTTTGCTTGTATAAAAAACAAAGGGCGAGGCCTCAAAGAGCCTCGCCCCTCTGTATCTATTTTGCTACGCTCGCAGCTTTAGCCAGGCGATGATCACATTGCCGTCGGGCATCTCTTCCTCAAGTCTCAGCGCGACATTGTAGAACGCCGAAGCGGCTACCCCACCCACAGGCACTGAATAGAGCTGATAACTGCCCAGCGCAGCTGTCAGCGTCCCCACTTTTGTCCAACCCTCTAGCCCGCGAATATCTCCGTCCGGAGCCGGAAGCTTCGCGGGGTCGGTCGGCTCCGTCTGGACGAAGACCTCAACTTGGGCAGCCCTATTGCCCACGGCTTTCAAGCAGAACTGTAATTCTGCTAAGGGCTGGTTGCGCACCGCGACCCGATAGACGACCCAGTCGCCATCGTCGTTCATGCCTGACTCGAAGGGCTTGTCGAATTTGCCCCAGGCCTGCCATTTGGCTAAGAACGACGAATCTATCACGCTGAGATCGGCCCAATGGTCTGCCCCACGCTTGTCAGGGCTAAGATGTGTGCCCCCTGTGGCGAGATACCGCGCTCCATCGCGCAGGAAGAGCCCCTCCGCAGGAGCCCCCGGATCGCAGACGATCGCTGCTGGAGCTGGCGGCGGCGGTGGAGATGGCGGTGGCGGCGGTGGCGGCACAACAACAAACGTGCGACTCCCCAGGAGCTCTGGTGCGGCATTGGCGGGATTATGTATCACGCGCACGAGATACGTCCCCGGCGGGAGAATGCCCGCCCCAATCGTATATGGCCCCCAGGGCGTCAGGGCCTGCGTGCACATCGTCCCAGGGTTTGACGTGTTGATCGTGATCGTAGCACTGAAGAGGCTCGCTACCGGGCTCTGCGGGACACAGCCGTTCTTATAGACGCCCGAGATTTGAATAAATACTGGCGTCCCAAAGGGGACGATAGTGCTGGGGATGATGTTGATCGTCGTGCTGACTTGCGCGACGCTCGGCACTACTGCCAGAGAGACTCCGACCGCGACTACCATCGCCCACTTCCAGACGCCCCAAGACCGATACAGCATAGGATCACCTCTGCTTTTTTGAGTTTTCGCTCAACTTCCAAGGACAAAATAGAACAGCCCTTGAGGGAGAGCTTACTGTATATACTCTCACCCCAAGGGCGAGGTTTCACTCAGCCGTCGTTATGCTCACCCGGCCAGCGAGAGCACGAAGGGCATCGTCGGCCCACCGACTTTGATCACTAAGACAAAGAAGACAATCCCCGGCACAGGGCCTCCATTAAACGTCGTGAACGGAGCAAAGAGCGCCGGACGATCACAGAAGACCGTCAGCCCGCCCCCCGGCGGCGGCACCGAAAAACACGTGGCCAACGTGGGAATCCCCACGACCCACAAGACAACGGGTATCGCCGGACGATCATACGCCACAGCCGCGCGCAGTTGCCCCGTGCCGGAGCTCACCCAGTACGCGACGGCTTGCAAGCCCGGCCCTAGGGCTCCCAACACTAACGGGTCATCGGCGTTGCCGATCTTGGGCTTGTCTTGGGTGCCCTGGACTTCGACTGTGACTCCTGCGGCTTGGAGCGCGGCGATGAGTTGTTGCGGGTTCATCCCCGGCGTGAGCGGCGGCAAGCCCGGCGGCAGCGTGGGTTGCCCTGTCGGGGGCTGCGGCTGTTGCCCCGCTACACTGGCTAAGATCGTGCCGCACTCGTACTTGGTCTCTTGCCCTATGGGAACAGTCAGCTCGAGCCCCGTCGCTTGCCCTTGAGCCCCTATGAACGCCCCGCGCACGAGCAGAGCCGTCGGTGACGCGCGCAGCTCAAACTTGAACTCGCGCCTCGTCTCAAAGGGAATAACGATCGGCGGGGTGAAGAGCTGCGTCGCCAGGGGCGTTTGCTGTTGCAGCCAACTCAATTGTACGATCTGCACGCCCCCACGACAGCTCAGATTGCTGATGACTGCCGACGCCGCAACGGTCTGCTGGGCCAACGGCCCATAGCCC
>JAILZC010000222.1 GCA_023512665.1 Candidatus Bipolaricaulota bacterium
CTCACCCAAGAGCGCTAGCCCATCACCCAACAGCACATTGGGCCCGGCGAGAAAATCCCCGTAGCCGATCAAGAGCCCGCCCACGAGCGAGATCGCGATCCCTACGATTAAGCTTACTGTGACGGGCTCTTTCAGCAGAAAGTACGAGCCGAGCGCGACGAAGATGGGGTTCGTCGTCACTAAGACGACCGAGCTTGCGACAGACGTGAACTCCAGCGAGCTGATCCAAAAGATAAAGTGCAGGGCTAAACAGACTCCGCCGAGCAGCGCATAGCGCAGGTCGCTTGGGGTGAGCGCTTGGAGCTGGTGCCGTCGAGTGCTCAGGGCTATGGGAGTCAAGATGAGCGCAGCGAGGCCCACGCGATAGACGGCAATGGAGATGGGCGGGGCCTCGGCCCAGCGAATCCAAATGGACGCGAAAGAGATGACTAGCAGAGCGCAGCCCAACACCCCCCAGATCAAGATCGGCGAGGATCGCATTAAGCCCCTGATGTACGTTGCTTCTTCAGATATGCTCGCACATGACGAATGACTATGGGGATATCGTGCTCGATATCGCCCCGCATGGGCGACTCTTCAAACATCCAGTGCGTCCCTTGACGACGCTGAAAATGATGAGGATAGCTCGCCAAGCGCCGAATCTCTGGAACATGTTCGTGGGGGTAGTCATCCCAACCAAAGAGGCGCTTGTCTCCTGGCTCAGGCATCTTCATATCTATGAGCGCATACGAATAACTATGGCTTGTTGGATCATAATAAATATCGAGAAAAAGATCGGCATCAACTTGAGCCCGGACTTTTGCACCTACAAGCTCAACTCGCCAGAAGAGCCGAGACCGCTCCAACTTGGCCTTGACAGTGACATGCCACATCTACAGAGCCGTCTTCAATGCTTCTAAGAGCCGATCGAGCTCATGCTGCGCGGCCCGCCACTCGAGCCAGTCGTGATACAACGAGTGATCATCGGGGGAGACGCCCTCGGCTTTGATGCGACGCTCAAGCTGGTTGAGGGAGCCATGTCGTTCAGCAAGCTGGTGCACGCGCTCCCTCAAGTGCCAAATGCGTTCTGTGAGCACAGAAAACGTGCCGCGACGCAGCAGCTCCTCCCGGCTGACCGGGAGCAGCTCTTCTAAATCTTGCGCTCTTCTCTTAGTCTTGAGGGTCATCGCACTCTTCACCAGAAGATATGCTACATCGCTCTTTGCGATTTGTCAATGATCCTCTAGAATCGCGCGCACGCGCTCGACTAAGTGCGCCGGATCGAAGGGCTTGACGATATAATCGGTCGCGCTGACACCCCGCTGCAAGTCGCGCTTCGCAGCCCGCGCTGTCAGCATTACGATGGGCAGATCGGGCGCATCAGCGTGCAGCTCCTCCAACACCGCAAAGCCATCTTTACCCGGCATCATCACGTCGAGCAAGATCAGATCGAATCGCTCCTGGCGCGCGCGCTGCAGCGCGGCTTCGCCGTCCTCGACCCACTCAACCGAAAAACCCTCGCGCTCGAGTTTAAATTTCACAAGCCGTGCGATCTGGGGGTCGTCCTCAGCCAGTAAGATGCGCTTCATCATAAGAGTCTCAGTCAAGACTTGCTCGACTCTAAAAACTGCACGATCTCCTCCACGATGCTCTGCGGCGCGAGCTTCTTGCTCAAAAACTTCTTCGCCCCTAAGATCTGAGCCGTGCGCGCCAGCTCCTCCCCCGAGGCTGAGCCGCTGATGAGCACCACCGGCACCCGCTGCCGCGTCTTGGTGTTGCGCATCGCTTGGAGCACTTCAATTCCAGATCGCTTGGGTAAACTCCTAGCCAAGATCACAAGCTGATAGGGCTTGCGCTCAATTTGGGAGAGGGCTGCGTCGCCGTCGTGGGCCAGCTCAACGGAAAAGCCCTGGCGCTCCAAGAGTCTCTTGAGAAGCTGGGCATAGTCGCGATCATCGTCCACGACCAAAACGGGCTGGCCTTGAGGCTCTAGGAGCGCCCGCACCGTCTCGTAGAACTTGCGTTCGTCAATGGGCTTGGTGAGAAATGCCGACGCTCCCAGGCGCAGCCCCTGTTGGCGATCTTGCACGATCGAGAGGAAGATCACGGGAATATGGGCCGTCTCGGGGTGTTTTTTGAGCTGCTGGATGAGCGCGAACCCGTCCAGATCGGGCATGAGCACGTCGAGAGTAATTAAGTCGGGCTTGAGATGAATCGCTTTATCAAAGCCCTCGCGCGCCGAATACGCCGTCACAGCGCGGTAGCCCATCTTCTCAATGTACGTTGCGATCAAGCGCGCGATGGCGACTTCGTCCTCGATGACGAGCACCAAGGGGCGCTCCGGGCGAGCCAGAGCCGGCAGGCGCACCGTGAACGTGCTCCCTTGACCTAATTGGCTCGTCACGGTGATCGTGCCGTTATGACATTCGACGATCGCTTTAGCAATGGAAAGCCCCAGCCCTGTGCCGCCCGCCTTGCGCACATAGGGGTTGTCCGAGCGAAAGAACTTTTGGAAGAGCTTCTGCATGTCGCGCTCTGAGAGCCCGATCCCCGTGTCGCGCACCTCTACGACGACTGTGTCATCTTCTTGATGCGCTCTCAGCTCGACCGTGCCGGCGGGAGTGTACTTGATGGCATTGCTCAAGAGATTGAGGAAGACCTGGGCGAGGCGCTCGCGATCCCCGCGCACCTTCAGCCCCGAAGCGATCTCCGTGAGAAATTCCAAGCCCTTCTGCTCCGCGTTCACTTGCAGCGATCGCGCGACGTTATCCAAGACTTCGGCTAAGTCGAACTCGGCGAACTCGAATTCGATCTTGCCCGACTCGAGGCGCTCAATCTCTAACAGATCATTGATGAGCTCAGTGAGTCGGGTGGTGTTCTGGGAGGCGATCGTGAGAAACTCTTTCTGTTCGGGGGTGAGCGGGACGACGTCCCCAGCTAAGACAAAGTCCACATAGCCC
>JAILZC010000223.1 GCA_023512665.1 Candidatus Bipolaricaulota bacterium
CCACCAAGATGACACCATCAACGTTGCGGAAGACGCCCGTATCGGAGCCGGTCTCGACCAACGTCAGCTCGAGCGCCTGCTCGGTGCGGGCGTTGACGAGTGTGGCCTTGACCGACTCGATCGTGGTGGGGCTGGTGTTCTCATCAGCGTCGGTGACCGTGACAAAGATCGTGCGACCGATGTCCGTCACGCTGACCGGGTTCCCACCAGCATCAGTAATAGAGATGATAGCACGAGCGCGAGTGCCCGGCGCAGTGCCGGTATAAATCTTGCCCAGATAGATGCTGATATCGTTGGGGTTGGTGGGATCTTGATAGCGTACAAAGATCGTATCGGTATCGAAGACCTGAAGTTGCAAGTCCCCGGTGGCGACCGGCTGACCGAGCAGGGCCTTGGTGATGAGGATGCCGGTCTGGCTGCGGAAGACCCCGGTATTCACCCCGGTCTCCTGCAAGACCAACCCGTCCATGCTGCTGACGAAGTCCCCCGACACCATGCCCGGATACTCCGGACAGGGTCCCGCGCAGAGCTGCACCACGGGGACCTCATCCCCTAACTGCGTCGTCAGACTGCCTTTGAGGAACTCGACCTCGTCCGAGTCACGGTTCTCATCGGGGTCGATCACCGTGAGGAACGCGGTCTCGCCTACGCGCCAATACTGCTTAGGCGTCCCGTTGATGTCCGTGAGAAGAACCTGGCCCTTACTGGCCAGTGCTGCTGGAGCCATCGCAGTGACGCCCACAATAAAGGCGATCACGGCGACCAGGCTCGCCAACTGTACTCTGCTCTTCTTCACTTGTATACCTCCTTCTATTTGGGGTCTAAAGTAGTGCCGACATGCTCAGAACAGATTAGGACGCTCGCATGAGCATCCACCGAAACGATCCGGTCTCTTTTTGTTGCGACCACCTCCCGATCAGAATAATGAAAACGTTCGCCCTTGGTGCGGTCTCTCTGTGAGCAAACACAAGATAGACTCCCAACGTGTGAATTTGCCGATATTGTAACACCCACTTCCCCGTTTGTCAAATGCGACACTGTGCTCATCTGTGGAGTGGCGCTGGAAGACCGCCTCTGGTTCCGTCCGAGCCCCCTGGGGCTCGGCTCTGCTCCACGTCGTTCCCTCCCTCTGCAAACTTGGCTGTATCTTATCATAATCGGGCCTCGCTGTCAAGCGGGGGCGGATGCCCGCGCCGACCGGTGCGCTCCTCTGCGTCTCTTTCCACGTTCTTTCCCATCTCTTTGGCCTGCAGTCTACTCTATATCTCTGTTGGCCCCAAGGACACCCGTCCCCTGCACGCTATGATCTCGGTGCGCTCCGGATTGTTATGCGCACTATACTCGCGGCGGGGCGTACCCGCACCCCGCTCTTGCCATGACGCAGATCAGCCCCATAGGTGCTAAAGTTCCCGGTCTTCCCCTCACCCCTTAGCTCCCCTCTCCCTCAAAGGGGAGAGGGGCCGGGTGTGAGGGTGGCTAAGTTCCGCGCCGCCTCCGCTATCTTCTCTGCGGTCAGCCCATAGTGCGCTAAAAGTTGCTCGGGCTTGCCCGACTGCCCAAATTTGTCTTGAATCCCCACGCGCACCAGCGGGATGGCGTGCTCGCAGAGCACCTCTGCCAGCGCCCCGCCCAAGCCCCCGATCACCGAGTGCTCTTCGACGCTCACGGCGCAGCCGGTCATCTTCGCATACGTGATCACATTAGGGTCGAGGGGCTTGATCGTGGAGACGTTGACGACCTGGGCAGAGATCTCTTCGCGCTTCAGAAGCTCCGCAGCTTGAAGGCTGTAGAAGAGCATCAGCCGGTCGAAGCGGTCCTCGGTATAGCCGTCGAGGATCACCTTGATCGCTCCGATCAGTTTCTCCATCTGAGGCCGGTCGCCGAGCTGCGTCACCTGCGAGACGATCCTCGCACCGAGCCGCTGCATGAACGACAGCCCCTTGTTGCCGATGCAGCAGACCTCGTAGTCCTCGCCCTGTGCCTGCCACTCGCGGATCATGGAGTGGGCGAGCCGAAGCACGTTGGTGTTCAGCCCGCCGCACAGCCCCTTGTCGGTCGTGATCAGTATGATGCCGACCCGCCGCACGGTGTCCCGCTCGACGAGAAAGGGGTGCCGGTACTCGGGATTGGCGTGGCTGATGTGGGCGGCCACCGTGCGGATCTTCTCGGCGTAGGGGCGCGCCGCGCGCATGCGCTCCTGCGCCTTGCGCATCTTGGAGGCCGCCACCATCTCCATCGCCTTGGTGATCTTCCGGGTGTTCTGCACACTCCGGATCTTCAGGCGGATCTCTTTCGTCCCTGGCATCGTCGTTCGCCTTCCGCGCGGCTGCCCGGCCCGCGAGCGGGCGCTAGAAGCCGCCGCTCTTCTTCCACTCCTTCAGCGCCTCGTGCAGCAGCGCTTCGTCCTCCTTGGAGAGGTCCTTGGTCTCCTGCATCCGCTGCACGAGCTCGCCGTAACGGTCTTTCAGGAATTCGCGCATCGCCTTCTCCGCCGCGAGCGCCTTCTTCACGTCGATGTCGTCGAAATAGCCGTTGTTGACGGCGAAGAGCGTCACCGCCATCTCCCACACCTGAAGCGGCGAGAACTGCGGCTGCTTCATCAGCTCGGTCACCATCCGCCCGCGCTCGAGCTGCTTGCGGGTCGCCTCGTCGAGGTCGGAGGCAAACTGCGCGAAGGCGGCGAGCTCGCGGTACTGCGCGAGCGCGAGCCGCACACCCCCCCCGGTGTCTCGCCGCTTCATGATCCGCGTCTGCGCCGCGCCGCCGACGCGCGACACCGAGATACCGGCGTTGATCGCCGGCCGGATGCCGGCGTTGAAGAGGTCGGTCTCCAGGAAGATCTGGCCGTCGGTGATCGAGATCACGTTGGTCGGCACGAACGCGGTGACGTCGCCCGCCTGCGTCTCGA
>JAILZC010000224.1 GCA_023512665.1 Candidatus Bipolaricaulota bacterium
GGCCAGCTGGCGCGCCTGTAGACGGAAGGCGATCTGAGCCCCCTCACCCCTCCTATCTCCCCTCTCCCTCCGAGGGGAGAGGGGACGGGGGGAGGGTAAAGAGAGGCTAGGGGGGAGGATAAATCGAATGCTTCCGGCACTGCCCGGCCATGCTCCAATCGCAGGACCCGATCGGCGTGCTGCTTCCAGAACCCTTTGTGCGAGATCATGAGCACGCCCTTGTCTTCTGAGCGCAGCTCACGCACCAGCGAAAGCAAGAGCGCCAGGCCCTCTCGATCAGCCGTCCGATCCGGCTCGTCGAGAATATAATACTCTGGGTCCATGGCGAGCACGCCCGCCAGCGCCACCCGCTGGCGTTCCGCTGGGGTCAGCGACTCAATCGGGCAGAGAGCCTTCTCTCTCAAGCCGACCCGCTCAAGAGCTTCCCATGAACGTCGGCGGATATCTTCTGGGGGCAGGGCGAGATTTTCGAGTCCGAAAGCCACGTCTTCCAGAGGCGTCTGGGCGATGAGCTGCTCGTGGCTCTCTTGGAAGAGCAGCCCCACGCGACGGCGAATTTCGCGCACGTCGCGATCTGTGCGGAATCCGTCAACAGTGACTGTCCCTTACTCAGGGATGAGCAAGCCCGCCATAGAGCGGGCGAGGGTCGTCTTGCCGCAGCCGTTACGCCCCATCAGCAGAACGATCTCGCCCCGCTCAACAGACAGATCAACGCCGTCCAACAGCACTCTAGGGCGTGAACCAGACGAGGACAGGCGATGGACGAGCCCGCGCACGGCGATCATCGGTAGGGGGAGGGAGACACGGGCAGGTCTTGCCCGCTTGGCTGAGCACCCACTGCACCGCCCGCTGGAGCGTCTCGGACTCCCGCTCTGTGATGACATCGGGGGTGAGGCCGGTTTCGTGAACGCGATGGCCTTTGGGAGTGAAATACTCTGCAGTCGTGAGTAAAAGCGCCGAGCCGTCGCTGAGCGTGAACGACGTCTGGATGACCCCCTTGCCAAACGTCCGCTTGCCGAAGAGCACCCCCATCTGGTGATCGCGGATCGCCCCGGCAACGATCTCGGAGGCACTCGCTGTGTCCCGATTGACGAGCACGGCCAGCGGCAGATTGGGATAGCGATTCCCCTTGGAATTATAGACTTCGGAGCCGTTGCGACTCTGGACTTTGAGCACCGGCCCCTCGTCAATGAATAGACTGGCTAAATCTACGGCTTGGGGGAGCAGCCCACCGGGGTTGTTGCGCAGGTCTAGGATCAACCCCTTCACACCGCGAGCGAGCAGGTCTTTCAACGACTTCTCGACATCGAGGCGGGTCATGGTATTGAACGTATAGACTTGGATATAGCCGATCTGGCCGCCGGCGAGCACGCTGTGGCTGACGATCTTTATAGTGATGATCTCGCGCACGATCTCAAAAGTTCTCTCGGACCCATCTTCGCGGCGGACTTTGAGCGTGACAGGAGTCCCCTTGGGCCCACGGAGCTTCTTCACGGCCTGCTCTTGAGTAATCCCTTCTGTCGATTCCCCGTTGATCTCAATGATCCAGTCCCCAGCCTCAATACCCGCACGGCTGGCGGGAGTGTCGTGCAAGGGCGCGACCACTAAGAGCCTCCCGTCTCGCACTTCGATCTGCATCCCCAGCCCGCCAAACTCTTCCAAGACTTCTTTCTCAAAGCCCTCGTTGAATTGTTTGTAGTCTTCTACAGGGAGATAGCGGCTGTATGGGTCACCCAGGGTCTCCACCATGCCCTGGACGGCCCCCTTGAGCAAGTGCGCATCGGGAGCGTTCTCTGGTCTATAGAAGTTCGATTTGATCCGTTGATAGGCTTCAAACAGCGGGCTGAAGAGTGCAGAAGAACCGGGCTGTTGTCCCCGTGCGGCGAACAGTCCCCACAGCCCAGCTCCAACAAGAGTTAAGACTAAGCCTAGCAGCAGACTGCGACGCAGTATCTTCGTCATACTTTGATCTTAGCACCAGCGAGCGCACTTTGCAATAGCCTCAGCATCCGGCGAGCTTTTCCCTCAGTATGGCAGTGACGCGATCAATGGGGACGCGCTCCTGGAGCATCGTGTCGCGATCTCGGATCGTCACGGCGTTATCTGTCAAAGACTGAACATCCACCGTGATACAGTAGGGCGTGCCGATCTCGTCTTGGCGACGGTACAAGCGCCCAATAGCTGCCGTGTCGTCGTACCAAACCGTAAAGTCTTTGCGCAGCGTGTTCGCGATCTCTTTGGCTTTCTGGACGATCTCCGGGCGGTTGCGCAGCAGCGGGAAGACCGCGACTTTTATAGGAGCCAACTGCGGCTTGATCTTCAGGACAACGCGCTGCTCGCCACGGACTTCCTCTTCATGATAGGCATCGAGCAACACAGCTAGGAAGATGCGATCCACCCCGCACGAGGGCTCGATCACATAGGGGATATAGTGCTCTTTCGTCTCTTCATCGAAGTACGTCAGGTCTTTCCCAGAGTGCTGAGAATGGCGCTTCAGATCGTAATCAGTGCGATTAGCGATCCCTTCGATCTCCGCCCAGCCCTTGTTGGGGAAGTCGTACTCGATCTCGAAGGTCGCTTTGGAATAGTGTGCTAAATCTTCCTTGGGCAGGGCGCGAGCGCGAACTCTCTCTTTACGCAGACCCAAATCTTCAATGTACCATCGCAGTCGCTCCTCGACCCAGTGGTGGTGCCACTGCTCGTCGGTGCCGGGCTTGACAAAGTATTCGATCTCCATCTGCTCGAACTCTCGATCTCGAAAGATAAAATCCCCCGGGGTGATCTCGTTGCGAAATGCTTTCCCAATCTGGGCGATCCCGAAGGGGAGCTTCTTGCGCATCGCGATTAGGATGTTTTGAAAGTTCACAAAGATCCCTTGGGCGGTCTCGGGGCGCAGATATG
>JAILZC010000225.1 GCA_023512665.1 Candidatus Bipolaricaulota bacterium
ACTACAAGCGGCCGCCCGATGTCACTATTGTCTTGGGGCGCAACGATGAAGAGAAGCGTCGGTTACAGAACTTCTTTCTCCCCGAAGATTTGAGGTTGTATCTGCCGGGGCCGCGCGGGCCGATGGCCCTGGTGCGGGCCAACTGGAAGGAGAAGAGCCCCAGCGAGATCGCCCAGATTATCCAGATGGCGGCGCGCGTGGCCGCGAGCCACTTGAGCGAAAAGCCCTTTGGGAGCGTCCAAGCCCACTGGCGCTTCGAGAGCAGCCCCGAGACCTTCCGCATCAGCGTAAAACCCTTCCAGTCCCCACACGAGCTGGAGGAGCACCAGCTCAAGTTAGTGTGATATAATCTGCGGGGATGACGGAGGAGACTATTCTCAGAGATCTCAACCCCTATCAACGCGAGGCCGTCACGCACTATGAAGGCCCGCTGTTAATTATTGCCGGGGCGGGGTCGGGCAAGACCCGCACGATCACCCATCGCATCGCGTACTTGATGGCGCACTACCAAGTCCCGCCCCAGCAGATCTTGGGCGTGACGTTTACCAATAAAGCCGCCGAAGAGATGAAGCGCCGGGTAGAGGGCCTCGTGGGGACGAGCAGGACCCCGTGGATCAAGACGTTTCATTCGACGGCCGCGGCGATCCTCCGCGAGCAGATCCATCACCTTGGGGGGAACTATAACCGAAATTTCACAATTCTTGATGAAAATGACACCCGCGCAGCCATCGTCCAGACCATCAAAGAGCTCGGATACAGCGACGAAGGGATCAGCCCCGATTTTGTCGCTACTGTCATTGACCGAGCCAAGGACGAACTGATCGGCCCAGAAGAGTTCGCCAGCCGCCGCCTCGGCACTTTCGACAGCTCTCTCTTAGAGCCCTTAGACAGAATTTATAAGCACTATCAGCGCCGGCTGGAGGTGAGCAACGCCCTCGATTTTGCTGATCTGTTAAGACTGACCGTGCGGCTCTTCCAAGAGCGATTAGATATTTTGAACTGCTATCGCGACCGGTTTCGCTTCATCGTGATTGACGAGTACCAAGACACCAACTATGCTCAGTATATCCTCTCGCGGCTGCTCGCAGAAAAGCACGAAAATATCTGTGTCGTGGGCGACGACGATCAGTCTATTTTTGGCTGGCGCGGCGCTGATCCAACAAATATCTTCAAGTTCGAGCACGACTTCCCCACCTGCAAAGTCGTCCAGCTCAAGTCGAACTACCGTTCGACGGCGCGGATTCTGCGCGCGGCTTCAGCAGTCATTCAGAACAATCAGCTGCGCAAGCCCAAGGAGCTGATCGCCGTTCGCCCCGAAGGCGAACGGCTCTATCTCTACCCTGCCCGCGACGAGCACGACGAAGCCGACTTTGTCGCGCGACAGATTTGGGAGCTCCAGCATAGTCGAGACGTCCCGCTCAATCATATCGCGGTGCTCTATCGGGTGAACACGCTCTCGCGCGTCCTCGAAGAGGCCCTCATGCGATGGAGCATCCCCTATGAGATCGTGCGCGGCTTAAAGTTCTATGAGCGGGCCGAGATCAAAGACCTGTTAGCATATTTGCGGTTTCTCTCCAATCCCCATGACGATCTCAGTCTCGTGAGAATCTTGAACAAGCCTCGCCGGGGGATCGGCGAGAAGACCGTCGCGACGCTCCAGCTTCAAGCGCGTTCCCACCGGTGCTCCCTGTGGGAGGCCATCGAGCGCGTGGGCGAGAACGAGGCTTTGGGCAACGGTGCTCGCAAGCGCCTTCAAGAGTTCGCTGATCTCATCAAGAGCCTTCAAGAGTATGCTCGCACCCGCAGCCCCAGCGAGCTGGCCAACGAGCTCTTGCGCCAAACGGGATATCTCACGGAGCTGCAAGCCGACGGGGTAGATTCAGAAGAGCGCCTTGGGAATATCCGGGAGTTTATCGGGTATCTGAGGGAGTTTGAGCAGCGCGGTGGGCTGAGAGAATTTTTAGAAGAGGTCACGCTCATGGCCGAAGCCGACACGTACTCAGGCGAGCAGGAGCGCGTAGCCCTCATGACGCTGCACTCCGCCAAGGGCCTAGAGTTCGATTATGTCTTCTTAGTAGGGATGGAAGAGAATTTGCTCCCCCATGCCCGCAGCATCAAAGAAGGCACCATCGAAGAAGAGAGACGACTCTGCTACGTCGGGCTCACGCGCGCCAAAGAGCGCGTCTATCTCTCGTTTACGGCTCAGCGGGCTCTCTACGGCTCGGTGCTCTTCAATGCGCCGTCTCGCTTCATCTGGGAGCTACCCAAAGACGATCTCGAAGCCCCCTATCCGTGGGAGCTAGAGACCTAACCCTCTCTGAACCTCTCCCCCGACCCCTCCCCTCTTCCTCAGAGGGGAGTTCCCCTTCCCTTTAGGGAAGGGGCTAGGGGATAGGTTAGCGCGACACTTTCGCGATCGCACGCTCGATCACGTCAAAGCCCCGCTTCAGCTCGTCTTCTTTGATCACGAGCGGGATGAGCATCCGGATGACGTTCCCGTATAAGCCCGCCTTGGCGATGATCACGCCGTTGGCCAAGCACTCTTTAACGACGGCCATCGTCTCATCCGAAGCAGGCTCTTTGGTTGTGCGGTCTTTGACGAGCTCGATGCCGACCGTTGCACCTAAGCCACGCACGTCCCCGACGATCTCGTATTTCTTCTGCATCTGCTCGAACCGCTCGCGCATATAGTGCCCCAGCTCGATGGCACGATCTAGAAGTCGCTCTTCTTCAATGATATCGAGCACAGCAAGAGCAGCGGCACAGGCTATTGGGTTGCCCACATAAGTCCCGCCGATGGCGCTATCCCCCGGCGCGTCAATCACTTTCTGCACGCCCACGACGGCACTCAGGGGCATTCCCGCGGCAAGCGACTTCGCTAGAGTAATAAGATCGGGCT
>JAILZC010000023.1 GCA_023512665.1 Candidatus Bipolaricaulota bacterium
CACTAGACTGACATGTCAGTCTAGTAAGGAGTATAACACGTCTGAGGGGCGTTGTCAAGCAAGCAGCTTCTGAATCTCTGAGAGCTTAGCGCGGGCTGCAGCTTCCCCTAGGGCGATTCGCTCTTCAGCACGATGATAGCTGAGATTGCCCACAAGGGGATCGTCGGGTATATCCGGGGTGATTAGCACGTCTGAGGGACTAAGGGCCAGCGTCAGTTCTGTCAGGCGCCAGACGAAGATCGAGACAGCGAGATCTAACGCTTCAAAAAGCCCGGGGGCGCCCTTGGGCGGATGCGCCAGGCGATAGCGTTTTGAGCCCAAATTCACGTCTACAGCGATGACGGCTCCAGCGCCAAGCTGACGCGCTACGTCTACTGGGAGTGGGCTGACTAGGCCCCCATCGGCCAGATGTCGTCCGTCGCGCTCCACCGGCACGAAGAGCCCTGGGATGGCAAAGCTCGCGCGGATCGCTTCGACGAGTGAGCCCTCTCTTAAGAGTACGCGCTCGCCGCGGTCTATATCTGTCGCGACCGCGACAAAGGGGACGGGCAGTTCTTCGATACGGCGATCTCCCCCAAGAAGTTCTTTGAGAAAGCGTTCGATCGCCACGCCGCTCGACCATCCATGAATGGGGAGCGTAGGCTGGAGACTGCGGGCGATGCGCCAGAAGTCTATCTTGAGCCACTCTTGCTCTATGTGTGCAATGCTCACCCCAGCGGCGTAGACTCCACCAATCATTGCGCCGATGGAGCTGCCCACGACGAGCGATATGGGGACTCGCTGTTCTTCGAGCACTTTGAGGGCGCCGACGTGGGCCGCGCCTCGTGGGCCACCGCTGCTGAGCACCAAGGCGATCTTCTTCACGAGAGAAATTATAGAAATCTTGTGATAGCCCCGTCAATGCTCGACCGGGAACGATCTCTTGACGCTGTAGCTCAAAGGCTATACAATATGGCCATGAGAAATAGCAATGAAATGCGCAAGCAAGTGTCAGTAGCTGAAGCCAAGCGCGATCTCACAAAGATTCTTCGCGAGGCCAACAAGAAACGGACGGAGATCATCGTCACGCGGCGAGGGGAGCCCTTCATGGTCATCCTTCCCTACAAGGATTACGAGCGCCTGGAGCGCCTGCGGAGCTATGTGAGCATGGTCCGTATCTCTGAGGGGCTCAAAGACGCGAAGATCTCTGCCACAGAGATCTTTGAAGAATCGAGACGCGAGCTGGAGGAACGATATTGAACCCTAAGCCCGCTCAGCCGCACAAGCTGGTGCTCGATGCCAGCGTCGTGCTGAAAAGCTATCTTCCTGAGGAGGGGAGCGAGCAGGCGCGAAGGATCTTTGAAGACTGGGCTCTCGGCCAGGTGCAGCTCCTTGCCCCAGCCTTGATGCCCTATGAGGTCACCAACGCGCTCGTGGTGGCCCTGCGCAAGCAGCGCCTTGACGAGGCCAGGGCTGCGGAGATCTTCAGAGCGTTTGTGAAGTTGCGCATCCCTACCCAAGGGCTCACAGGGTTAGAGGAGCGTGCCTGGGCGTTAGCATTAGAGCACGGGCGCACGGCCTACGATGCCGCGTATCTAGCGCTGGCTGAGCATGAAGGGGTGCCCTTCATCACCGGGGATAAGCGGTTGTACAACGCAGTGAAGGGGAAACTCCCCTGGGTCCGCTGGGTCGGGGACTACCGATCTAGGGCCAAGGAGGGCCAATAGGGGACCTAATCAAAATCCAGCCATCGCTAGCTTCAGGCTTCAGCCCTGGGGATTTTGGACATTTGACTTCTCGCCCGCTCTGCGCTACTGTGAAGGATCGTATATCTCAGTGAAGGTGATAGAGTATGGAACTGCTCAAGAAGCTTTGCGAAGCTCATGGCGTGCCGGGGCGCGAGGAGGCCGTCCGAGAGTTGGTCGTCAGCGAGCTGCGAGGCATCTGCGACGAGATCCGCACCGACGCTTTGGGGAACGTCATCGCGCTCAAGAGGGGCAGCGGACGCGGCCCCAAGGTGATGCTCGCCGCGCACATGGACGAGATCGGATTTTTGGTCTCGCATATTGACGAGAAGTCCGGGTTCTTGCGGATTGACCCCGTCGGCGGGTTCGATCCGAGAGTCCTCATGGCCCAGCGTGTCGTCGTGCACACCGAGAGCGGGGACTTAATCGGGATTATCGGCTCCAAGCCCCCGCACATTCTCACGGAAGAGGAGCGCAAGAAGCCCCTGGAGCTCAAAGATCTCTTTATAGATTTAGGGCTCCCCGCAGAAGAAGTGAAGAAGCGCGTCAGCATTGGGGATTTCGTCACGCTCCAGCAAGATTTTACAGAAGTCGGGAATCTCGTCTCGTGCAAGGCCCTCGATGATCGTGTCGGCGTCTACGTGATGATCGAGGCTGTGAAAAGAGCGAAAAAACACGTCTGTGACATCTACGCTGTCGCGACAACTCAAGAGGAAGTGGGGGTGCGCTGGGCGCGGGTCTCAAGCTTCAACGTCGCCCCAGATATTGGGGTGGCTCTCGATGTCACAGTGGCTAGCGACGTCCCCGGCGTGGGGGAGCATGAGCACGTGACCAAGCTCGGCGCAGGGGTTGCGATCAAGATCAAAGATTCCCTCTCGATCTCCAACCCCAAGCTCGTGCGCAGGATGCGTCAGATCGCTGAGCAGCGAAAGATCAAATACCAGTTAGAAATTCTGCCCCGTGGGGGCACCGACGCCGGCGCCATTCAGATGACCCGCGAGGGCGTCGCCGCGATCACGCTCTCCATCCCGACCCGATATTTGCACTCGGTCGTCGAAGCTGCTCATAAAGACGACATCCAAGCCGCGATCGAGCTGTTAGCAGCGTTCTTGGAAGTCGCTCATGAGAGCGACTACAGCTTGTGAGGAGGAACTATGAAATATGCACTCGCTGTTGGCAGTCTGTTAGCGTTGATCTTCATAAGTAGTATCAGTGAGCCGAGCTGGGCCCAGGGGGAGAATCTCTCTCTGGGACGCTTTGTGGGCATTGGCGTGCGCTTTCTGCCCAACGCGCTCATGCCCGTTGGGCCCAGCGATGTTGATCCCGCCCTGGGCACGGCGCTCACCGGGCAGTATTGGGTGAGCGATCTGTTGGCGCTAGAGATGGGCGGCTGGCTGTCGGGCTTCAGCGATACTTTTAACCCGCGCAGCTTCACGAGTCTTTCGGGAGGATTGCTGCTCAAGCTCTCCGATACCCCTCAAGATGATCTCTATCTTGCTGGCCGAGCGATCAGCGTCCAGAGCGTCTATAGAAGTTACTGTTGCATCTATCGCGAGGGCGAGCCCGTATCTCCCAACGAGAGGATCATGCCGCCGTACCCGTGGCCCAGCTACGAGAGCCGCACGTCTACGCTCGCTTTTGAAGTAACTGCTGGGATTGAGCGGAGCTGGTCCTCCCAACTGACGACGAACTTTGAGTTTGGCTTCGTCTACGCCCAGACGACGATCACGAATCTCCCACCGCCGGGGGAGCCACCCCCAGGGGAGCCCGTTCCCCTGCCTAAGCCGGAGACTATCGCTGCCACGAGCTTCGGCATCACTCTTCATATCAGCGTGAACTTTTATCTCCCGCGCAAGTGAGCACGCTGCTCCCCCATCCCTTCTCCCTCGTGAGGGGAGAGGGGATGGGGGAGGGTAAGCCGGTGACTTGACAGCCCTTGGGGAGTCTGCTAGTGTAACAAGCATACGGGAGGGAAGCCCTGTGAAGATCGTGCTCGACACCCTTGGTGGAGATCGTCCTCCAGAGGAGCTGATTGCTGGAGGCGTCGCTGCAATCCAAGAGTACGGCATCGAAGTAGTCTTCTCTGGAGATCAGTCACTGATCGAACGCGAGCTGAGCAAGCATCGAAACGTAAAGTATTCTATCGTGCATGCCCCGGAAGAGATCACGATGGACGAAGCGCCCATCGAAGCCGTGCGCAAGAAGAAGAATAGCTCTTTAGTGCAGGGGATTCGCGCGGTGCGCCAGGGCGAGGCCGACGCGTTCGTCAGCCCCGCCAACACCGGGGCAGTCATGGCCGCGGCGCTCTTCAATCTGGGCAGACTCCCCGAGATAGACCGTCCGGGGATCGGTGTGCTCATCCCGACGCTCGAGGGGCGACGCACTCTCATTATTGACGCTGGGGCCAACGCCGAATGCGACCCAGAACACTTATTAGAATTTGGGGTCATGGGCACGATCTACATGCGCGAAGTGCTGGGGATAAAAAACCCGCGCGTGGGGTTGCTCAATATCGGTGAAGAGCCGCAAAAGGGCGATGTCCAAGCCCAGAAAGCGTTTGCGTATCTCCAGCAAGAACTCCCCAACTTCGCCGGCAACGTCGAGCCCAATAGACTCGTCGAAGGGGGCTTCGACGTGGCCGTCACCGATGGCTTTACGGGCAATATCTGTCTCAAAGCCTACGAAGGCGCAGCGACTGTCACCGTGAGATATCTCAAGCGCGAGATCGAGAAGAGCTTTTTAGCGAAATTAGGCCTGCCCTTCTTGTGGCCATCGCTCACCAGGCTCAAGCGCGAGATGAGCGCGGTGCAGTACGGCGGAGCTCCGCTGTTGGGCGTGCGCGGGGTGGTGATCATCGCCCACGGCAACTCCAACTCCGAGGCGATCAAGAACGCCATTAGGGTCGCCAAAGAGGCGGTCGAACATAGAATCGTTGAGAAGATTGAGCGCGGGGTGCACGAGAGCTTAGTGCACCTGGGCCTGGTGCCGACATCGGGAGAATCGCTATGAAGGGCCGACCGGGGATCGCGGGGATCGGCTGCGCCGTGCCGCAGCAGCGGCTCACGAATCTTGATCTGGAGAAGCTCGTCGAGACCTCCGACGAATGGATCGTGACGCGCACGGGGATTCGTGAGCGCCGCATCCTGCGACCTAACGAAGACCCAGCCCAGCTGGGCGTTGCTGCCGCCCGCCAGGCGATCGAGAGCGCCGGGCTCTCTTCGTCAGATATAGACTTTCTCATCACGGCGACCAACGTCTCGGAGATGCTCGTGCCTGGCTCGTCGCCGTTCATCTGCGAGGGCCTGAAGATCAAGCGCGAGATCCCGTTCTTCGATCTGATCGCCGGGTGCACGGGGTTCGTCTATGCTCTGAAAGTTGCGGCCGACCTGGTCACGGCAGGAAGCTATAAGAATATCGTAGTTGTGGGGATGGAGGCGCTCTCGCGCTTCACCGATTGGCAAGATCGTTCGACCTGCGTCTTATTCGGCGATGGCGCGGGCGCGGCCGTGGTGAGAGAGATGCCCAAAGGCCGGGGTATCTTGGCGAGCTGTCTTGCCGCTGATAGCTCGAAGTGGGACTTGCTCTACATCGAGGCTGGAGGAATTAAGACCCCAGCGAGCTTGGAGACGGTGCAAAAGCGCCAGCACTTTCTGCGCATGGAGGGCGGAGGGGTCTTCAAGAGCGCCGTCCAGATGATGGAGGAGACTACAGCCAAAGCCCTTGCCGAGGCCGGGTTGACCAAAGACGACGTGGACTGGGTCGTGCCTCATCAAGCGAATTTGAGAATCATTACGTCGTTTGCCAAGCGCTTTGGCATCTCGATGGACAGGGTGATCGTGAACATTGACCGCTATGCGAACACCTCGACGGCTTCGATCCCCATTGCCCTTACTGAAGCTGTGTCCGATGGGCGGATCAAGCCGGGAGATATTGTGGTCTTGAACGCGTTCGGTGCGGGCGTGACCTACGGAGCGATTGTGCTGCGATGGTGAAAACGGCATTTGTCTTTCCCGGCCAGGGGGCCCAGTATGTGGGCATGGGGCGAGAGCTTTATGAAAAGTATCGCTCTCGCGTCGAGCCATTCTATCGGCGAGCCCGCGAAGCTCTGGGCTTCGAGCTGCGCGAGCTCGTCTTCTCTGGCCCGGAGGAGCGTTTGCAATTGACGGAGTTCGCCCAGCCGGCGATTCTGTTGGATAGCGTCATAAAATTTGAGCTTCTTGGACAGAGGCCCGATTGTGCTGTGGGGCACAGCTTGGGGGAGTACTCGGCGCTCGTGTGTGCTGGGGTTTTGAGTTTGGAAGACGGGCTTCAGTTGGTGCATCTGCGCGGGAAGCTCATGCAAGAGGCGGTCCCCGTGGGCGTTGGGGGAATGCTCGCGATCTTGAAGCTCGATTATGAGAAAGTTCAGGAAATCTGCGCGCAGACCGGCGCGGAGATCGCCAATTATAACTCTCCGGAGCAGATCGTGATCTCCGGGCGCAAAGAAGCCGTACACAAAGCCAAAGAATTGGCCGAAGCTGCGCGGGGGAGGGGCATCGAGCTTGCGGTCTCGGCGCCGTTTCACAGCTCGCTCATGAAGCCCGCCGAAGAGCGCCTCAAGCCGGAGATCGAAAGAGTGAAATTTTCAGCGCCCAAGTTCCCTGTGGTCTCGACGGTGAGCGGCGAGCCAGAGGCAGACCCTGACAGAATCAAAGAGTTACTAACGCGGCAGATCACAGCCCAAGTGCGCTGGACAGAGTATATCGTGAAGCTGAAGCGTCTGGGCGCAAGAAGATTTGTTGAAATTGGCCCCGGCGACGTGCTCACGAAGCTTATCAAGAGAATAGACCGGGAGCTGCAGATGCTCAGCTTCGCCGAGGTGATGCCATGAACGAGCCCCAAGATTTCGCAGGTAAAGTAGGAATCGTCACCGGCGGGACGCGCGGCATCGGGAAAGCTATTACCCAGATGCTCGTCGCCCGCGGCGCCAAAGTCTATGTCTTCGCCCGCGACCAACAAGCCGGCCAAGCCCTCCAGCACGAGCTGGGCGAACGCTGCATCTTCGCCCAAGCTGATATCACTAATAGCGATCAAATAGACGAGCTGATCGAAAAGATTTTTAAGGGCGAAGGGCGCATAGATTTCTTAGTCAATAATGCTGGCATCACTAAAGACAATCTCTTGCTCAGAATGAAGGACGACGAGTGGGACGCGGTCTTGGCAACAAACTTAAAGGGTGCGTATCATTGCACCAAGGCCGTGGCTCGCTGGATGCTCAAGCAGCGTTCTGGAGCTATTGTGAATATCACTTCTGTAGTCGGCCAGATCGGGAATGCCGGGCAAGCCAATTACGCCGCAGCCAAGGCCGGGCTCATCGGGTTTACGAAGAGTGTGGCACGCGAGCTTGCTTCCCGAGGGATCAGGGTGAACGCCGTCGCGCCGGGGTTCATCGAGACGGCTATGACCGAACAGTTGCCCGAAGAAGTGTGCAAGACGTATCTGGACTCGATCCCTCTGGGGCGGTTCGGTCGCCCCGAAGAGGTTGCGGAAGTTGTGTGCTTCTTGCTTTCGGAGCGCGCATCGTATATAACAGGGCATGTGGTCAACGCCGACGGCGGCCTGGTGATGCCCTAGGCGGACTTGACAAACGAAGAAATTTCCGTCAGAGTAATGATCAATCTCATACAAGGAGGAGGAATGGTATGGCGGACATCGCTGAGCAGGTGCGACAGATCATTGCCGAGCAACTGATGGTGGAGCTCGACGAGGTGACCGACGACGCCTCGTTCATAGAGGATCTCGGGGCGGACTCGTTGGACACCGTGGAGATGATCATGGAGATCGAGGACGAGTTTGGGATTGAGATTCCCGACGAGGACGCGGAGAAGATCCAGACGGTGGGGAAGGCCATCGAGTACGTCAAGAAGAAGGTCGAGGCGCAGCAAGCCAAGGCCGCGTGACGAAGCAATGCCACGGCCAAGGTGTGAAGAGGCTGAACGATGCGCCAGTGAGTGGAGAGCAGCGCGTGCGTGGGATGGTGGTTGAGGGGGCGTAGCAGGGGGGGGGTCATTGCGCCAGAAGTGGATAGGTTGCTTGAAGAATATGGGGCAATTACCGATAGCTTTAGCAGCATACGAGACACTAGCTGAGGCCTATGCGTCTCGCATTGATACCAAGCCCCATAATGCTTATTACGAGCGCCCTGCAACGCTTTCCCTTTTGCCTGAAGTCAAAGGGAAGCGCGTTCTAGATGCAGGGTGCGGTCCTGGGGTTTACGCTGAGTGGTTAGCTGACCGCGGCGCCGAAGTTGTAGCATTGGATGTTAGCCCTAAGATGGTTGAGCTTGCCAAGAAAAGAGTGGGTACCAAAGCCACTGTCCTTCAGGCGGATATTAGTCAACCGCTTCACTTCTTCCAAGATGAGACCTTCGATATTGTCCTGAGCGCGTTAGTCTTGGATTACATTAGCGATTGGGCTGGCGTCTTTAGAGAATTTTTCAGGGTGTTGGCTCGGCCTGGATATTTGATCTTTTCGATCAGCCATCCTATTGCGGATTTTCTGCTCTACAACCCAGAGAGTTATTTTCAGACTGAACTTGTGGAGTGGGAATGGAGAGGGTTCAGCATCCCTGTTCGTGTGCCCGCTTACCGTCGCCCGCTCAGTGCGGCCTTGAATCCTCTCCTGGAAGCAGGTTTCGTATTGGAGCGCATACTCGAACCAACACCGACGGAACAATTCAAGCAAGAAGATCCAGAGGGCTACGAGCAGTTGTCCAGGCGACCTGGGTTTTTGTGCATCCGAGCGGCGAAGCGATAGAAGAGAGTCTGAACAACAGGCGTTTGCACCTAAGGCCGCTCCGCCTAAGCACAAAACAAACTTCATACTCAAGAGAACAAAGATGAGAAAATTCATAAGCGCAAAACTCGCTGATAATATCGTATTGGGCATCTATGGGCTAGAGGAAGTTATCTATCCCAATCAAATCCAAGGCAACAAGGAGATATGGACGCTTGAAGAAGCTGAGAACACCCTTCTGGAATTCACTGATCGTCTAATTAAGGCAATGAATTCCATGATCCTGCGTTCTGTTGATCTCCGCAGGTACTTTTCGGGCTATCGCTTGAGAGGAGTGGTATGAAAAGCAAATTAGAACGTCAACGTGAAGAACCCACCGGGGCCGTTGTAGAT
>JAILZC010000226.1 GCA_023512665.1 Candidatus Bipolaricaulota bacterium
GCATCCGCCCTCAGCCTGGGCCTCGGGGGCTCGTAGTTGTGTAAAAGAGACAGCAGCCCCCTCACCCCTGTGCTCCCCTCTCCCTCCGAGGGGAGAGGGGATGGGGGTGAGGGTGAGCCGGATGCCTCAGCATTCGGGCCCATATCAATTCAATCTTTAGCTTCGTCAATGGTCGTGCGCATCTGATGGATCGTCTTCTCCATCTGGTCGAGCAGATCTTCGATGGTCTCCCGATCCCACTCCTCAAGAGAGTTCTCTAAATCATCTCGCTGTTGCTCCAGATCGTCCAGCAGAGGATTGAGCTTATCAATGAGGTCTTTTTTCGAAACGTAAGCCATAGGTGGATCACCTCTGGATTACGAATCTTTGGAAAGCTTTTTATTATATCACTCTGCGGCAAACCGAGCAAAGATCGTCTCCACGTGCTTGAGGTGATACTCGTAATCGAAGAGCTCATTGAGTTCGCTGGGGCTGAGCCATTGTTGAATCGCAGGGTGCTGGGCGACGAGCGCTTTGAAGTCTCTCTGTTCGGCTAACGCTCTAGCAGCGAGCTCGCCAATCAGATTGTGCGCTTGGGCTCGCGCCATCCCCTTGTCTATCAGCTTAAGTAAGAGGGCTTGGGAGAAGATCGTCCCTCGGCTCATCCCGAGATTCTCTCTCATGCGCTCAGCGTTCACGATGAGCTGCTCGATCACGCCCGTCATGCGCACGAAGAGATAGTGCATGGCTAAGAAGCTGTCGGGGTAGATGATGCGCTCGACCGAAGAGCGTGTGAGGTCTTGTTCGTGCCAGATCGTCTGGTTTTCGAGGGCTGCTAAGGCGTTCATGCGGACGATCCGAGAGAGCCCCGTCAGCGTCTCGCATGTTGAGGGATTTTGCTTGTGGGGCATCGAAGACGATCCGTGCGGGCGGCCCTCGCGCACCTCGGCGATCTCCGTGCGATGGAGATTTCGGATCTCCGTCGCGATCTTCTCTATCGTTCCCGCGCAGATCGCGAGGGTCGTCAGCACTTGGGCGTGAAGATCTCTCTGCACGATCTGATTGGAGATGCGCGCAGGCGTCAACCCGAGCTTCTCACAGACGCGCCGCTCGACTTCGGGGTCTACGTGAGCGTAGGTGCCCACCGACCCCGAGATCTTCCCAACCGAGATCAATTTTTGTGCGTCTTTGAGGCGCTGGATATTGCGCTGCATCTCGTCGTACCAAACTAAAAGCTTTAATCCGAAGGTGATGGGCTCGGCGTGCATCCCGTGGGTCCGCCCGACCATCAACGTCTTTTTGTGCTCGAACGCCCGACGCTTGAGCACTGCCGCGAGCTTGGTCGCATCGTCAATGAGAATAGCTAAAGACTCTTTGAACGCGAGCCCCAGCGCCGTGTCTTCGATGTCATACGACGTCAACCCGCGATGGATATAGCGTCCTTCGGGGCCGACGCTCTCCTCGAGTGAGCGCACGAACGCCAACAGATCGTGCCCGATCTGGGATTCGATCTCTTTGGCTCTCGCGATATTGAGCCGAACTCTCTCTTTTATTACTTGGGCCGCTTCGTGGGGGATATATCCCAACTCGGCTTGGGCTTCGACGACGGCAAGCTCGACCTGAAGCCATCTTTGATACTTGGCCTCTTCGGTCCACAGCTCCTTCATCGGAGACAGCGAGTATCGTTCGATCATAGCGATAGAATCACGGAAGGCACGAAGGAGCACAGAGCACACGGAAAGCAACTTCCGTGCTTTCCGTTAGAATCTGTGCTTTCCGTGATTCAAATCAACCCCAATTCTTTCCCAACTTTCTTGAAGGCGTTGAGCGCGAAGTCTAAGTCTTCTTTGGAGTGCATCGCCGTGACGATAGTGCGCACGCGGGCCTTGTCGCGCGCCACCATAGGGAAGACGATCTCCTGCGCGAAGACCCCTTCTTCAAAGAGTCTTCGGGCAAGCTGTTTGGCGTTGTGGCTGCTGCCGACGATCACCGGTGTGATGGGAGTTTCGCTCGCCCCCGTGTTGAAGCCGAGCTTTTGCAGCTCTTTCTTAAAATAATTCGCGTTCTCCCAGAGCTTTTGCACTAACTGTTCGCCTTCGGGGCTCTCTAAGATCTCGACGGCTGCAATCGCCGCGGCGACGACCGCTGGAGGATGGGCTGTGGAGAGCAGCCACGGACGGGCTTTTTGAATAAGAAATTCTATCAAAGTCTTCGAGCCGGCGATGTAGCCGCCCATCGCGCCTAAAGCTTTGCTGAGCGTGCCCATCTGGACATCTACTCGTCCGTGCAAGCCAAAGTGATCGGCCGAGCCGCGCCCGGCTCGCCCCAGCACCCCCGATGCATGAGCGTCGTCCACCATAAAGATTAAATCAAACTCTTCAGCTACGTCTGCGAGCTCGCTCATGGGCGCGATGTCGCCGTCCATACTGAACACAGCGTCGGTCACCAAGAGCGCCCGACGGTATTTCTGTCGGCTCTCCTTGCAGAGCTGTCTCAGCGCGTCTACGTTCCGGTGGGGCCACTTGATGATCTCCGCGCCGCTTAAGCGGCAGCCATCAATGATCGAGCCGTGATTGAGCTCTTCGGAATAGATCGCATCGCCCTTGCCGACTAACGATTGAATTGTCCCCAAGTTCGCGGCAAACCCGCTCTGGAAGACGAGCACTGCTTCGACGCCCTTGAAGCGCGCGAGCTTCTCTTCTAACTCTTTGTGCAGGGTCATCGTGCCGGCGATGGGCCGGACGGCGCCCGCCCCGGCGCCGTACTGATCTATGGCTCTCTTTGCGGCCTCGCGCATCTTGGGATGGTTCGTCAATCCGAGATAGTTATTCGACGAGAGATTGATGACTTCTTTACCATCGAAGAGGGCGCGGGCGCGCTGCTCGCTCTGGAGGGTGCGCGGCCTCCAGACGAAGCC
>JAILZC010000227.1 GCA_023512665.1 Candidatus Bipolaricaulota bacterium
TAAGCCCCCTACCGTGCGCATCACCAGCCCAACCGAGGGCGCCTTTCTCACTGAGCGCACCGTGCAGTTCTCCGGAGAATGGTCCGATCCAGATGGCGAGATTAAGTCAATTCTTTGGAACTTCGGCGACGGCGCGACCAGCACCGAAGCCTCACCTACACATACGTACGCGCGGGGCGGACGCTACACCGTCGAGCTGGCCGTGACCGATAATAAAAAGACTAAGACAAGCGCCCGCGTGACTTTCTCTCTCAACCAAGAGCCCATCGCCTTCGCCACAGTCAAGCTCCCTGATTCTCCAGAGAGCGTGCCCAGCAAATATATCTCCGGCGAGCCCCCGCTCACCGTGCAGTTTTCGAGCAACGCTTCCAAGGACCCCGACGGCTCCATCGCTTCTGTCGAGTGGGACTTCGGCGACGGCACCACGAGCAGCGACCCCAACCCCACATATACTTATACTGAGCCCGGCCTCTACGAAGTGACGCTTACCGTTACTGACGATCATGGGCTGACAGCCCAGGACACTTCTGTGAGAATCGAAGTGAAAGCTCCGGAACCTACTGCGCTCGCTGTCGGGGAGATCACCTATCGTCTCTATGACCGCCACGAGATCGGCTCGACCGAGCGCGGGCCGTCGCTGCTCTATCGCTACGTCTTAGATCGCCCGCAGCGGCTCAGCCGCGAGCAGATCCAAACAGTGCTCACTGACGCTTTTGAGAGATTGAGGCGGCGCTCTCGCGTCGGTGCCCTCAACATCTGGCTCTTCGCTGAAGCCAAAAATAATTTTATGTCCCCCAGCGACTACGATCACTTTTTGGGGACGCTCACGTGGGAATCGGGCGCTGAGCCCCAAATTCTCTTTAACGAAAAATATCTTTCTCGCACAGCCCCGACGGTGTACGGCTATCACTTCGATCGCAAGCCGACGCTTGCCCCGGAGACCCCCAACTGTCCAGCCTGTCGCTCTCACGAGATCGCCAAGATCGAGGTCTATCTTGAAGGGGAGACGTTCTGTCGCGCCGGAGTCGTCAACACTCTCACAGAGATTCTCAAGTCTTTTCAAGACGCCAGCGGCTATCTCTTCGATATCTACGGGAGAGATGTGACGTTCCCGTTGGGGGTGGGCGTGGGCTCGACAATAATTTCCCTTGATCTGCTCCCTGTGTCGCTCTTGGCGCTCCGGCCCAAAGGCTGGGACGTCGAGACCCCTAGCGTCAAGCTCTACCTGCCGGCGATCCCTGAGTGCTAGCCGATAGTCGAGGATTTGCCAAGGCCGGGGGGTTTCGTCTATGCTAGAGAACCAACGCTCCCAAGGAGGTCTGGTCATGCCCACGTATATCTTGCTGAGCAGCTTAACGGACGAAGGCGCCCAGGCCGTTAAGAAGCGCCCTGGCCGCATCAAAGAAGTGAATAGAGAGATTGAGCGCATGGGGTGCACGATCCTCTCGCAGTACGCCGTCCTGGGGCCGTATGACTTTGTCACGGTCGTCGAAGCACCTGATAACAAGACCGTGCTCAGAGTCTCACTAGAGCTTGGAGCGCGGGGCAGCGTCAAGATTCAAACGCTCGCGGCCATCCCCATTGACGAATTCATCAAGGGGCTCAAGTAGCTAGAAGCGCACGGTAAAGAGCGGCAGCCGCCACCCCTGCTCAGGAATCTGCACGCTCGGGGGCACGACCGAGTTGAACGCTACCGTGCCAAAGAACGCCGCATAGAGAATGGGCAGGAAGACGCGAGTGATCGTGTAAATATCTTTGATCTCGTCACGAAGATCCCAGCCGAAATTGTCCATCAAGAACTCCGAGACCTTGACGATACCCGCGGCGTTAAGCCAACCCGTCCATGACCCTACCATAGCAAAGAGATACGTTGAGATGCAATAATGCGTTAAGAGGCAATCAATCGGGCTCCTGAGGACGCCTCGCCATACCCCCGCAGCAATGATCCCTATGCTAGCACCCAACGGAAGCGTGATCGTATAGATCGCAAACTGCACCGCCGCCAAGCCCAAGCCCTGACAGAGTTCAGAGTTGGGAGCCTCACGACAGAAAGCCGTCACATAGACGAGCTCGACGGTTGGCCCGCCAATAAAGCCCCCCAGCAACCCAAACGTGAATTCCTCCATAAAAAAATCGCTGGGCTGGCTCTGGGCAAATACGCTCGATCCCCCAAAGACCGCTACCATCACCAGCAGACTGACGAGGACGCGCATCTTCCAAAAGTTTAATCGTTCCACGGGGAACTTGCAAACTCTACGCAGACGTTGCTATAGTCTCACTATGACCCGCACGCAGTTTGAGAGGCTCGTCTGGGAGGCAGTGGAGAGCCTGCCCCAGTTTTTTAAAGACCGCCTCCAGAACGTGATGATCGTCATCGAAGACCGCCCCGATCCCCCCGATGACACTCTCCTGGGGCTCTATCACGGCGTCCCACTCCCTGAACGGTCGGTCTTCTCAGAGCAGATCCAGCCCGATGTGATCTATATCTTCCAAAAGAACATCGAGGCGATCGCTGGCGGCGACACGGACGAGATCCGCCGCCAGATTCGCATTACGGTCATTCACGAGATTGGGCACTACTTCGGGCTGGACGAAGACCAATTAGCGGTCTTGGAAGACGAAGCAGACGAATCTGCGGCTCGCTAGGGTGCAGATCGAACAGCTCGTTGCGCCGCACAAAGCTCAAGAGCTGGTCTTCAATATATTGGGTCTGGCTGCGGTAGCAGCGCACCGCGTGATATTTGCGCTCGATCTGGTCTGGGCGCAGCTCGTGCTCCAGCCACGCGGCGCCGGCGCGCAGGGCCCGAGGGGGCAGCAAGTGCCGCTGCGGGTACTTGCCCGCCGGCAGCGGCCACGCCCCATAGTGAATGAGATAGTGC
>JAILZC010000228.1 GCA_023512665.1 Candidatus Bipolaricaulota bacterium
CTCGCTGACGACAAGCGCCCGCAGACACACCTTCGCCGTGACTGTAACAGTGACTGTGAACGTCCCCCCGGAGCTGAGCGCATCCGGCACGGTGCGGGTGTAGATGATCAGATCGTTCTCGATCTTGTCCGTGCGCCCAGACGAAGAGGGCGGAGGCGGCGCCGGCGACTCGATCACAAAGACTGTGCCCTTCGCGGAACTTGTTGCTCCCTTATCGTCGGTGACCGTCAGCGTCACGACAAATGAGCCCTTCTTGGTGTACTCGTGCTCAGCGAACATCCCGTTGCCTTGAGCGCCATCGCCAAAGCTCCATACATAGCTGACGATAGTCCCGTCGGGATCGCTCGACTGAGCGGCGCTGAAGTAGACTTTCAAGGGGGCTTGGCCCCACGTCGGGGCAAACTCCATCACTGCGATGGGGGGCTTGTTCTCAGGTTTAGGAGGCTGAGCGCTCTGCGTGCACGCTACAAGCCCCACGGCGACGCTCACAATACCAAAGAGCAGAGAGAGTCTTCGTAGTATCATAGACAAAATTGTAGCGAATACGCGCTCGGAATGCCAAGCTTACGTCCGCTGGGCGGAGCCCAGCCCTCCAAGGATCATAGCTGCGACGACGAGCGCTCCGCCAAACCATCCTTGCACGGTGAGCATCTCCCCCAGCATAAAGTACGAGAAGATCGCAGCGAAGACTGGCTCGAGCGCAAAGATGAGCGCCGCCACATACGCGGGCACGACGCGCTGCGCCAGCGCCTGCAACCACAAGACGAGCGCCGTCGCAAAGAGAGCCAAATAGAGCAACGCCGAGATGGCTGATACGCTGAGGCTCTTCAGCACGTGCAAATCGGGAATAGCCCAGCTCCACCCCAGCACCGCCACGACGATGATCTGCAACGACGTGAGCACGATGGGCTTGTGATGAGCGGCGATCTCCCCCAGATAGACAATGTAGAGCGCATAGGCGAGCGCTGTTCCCAAGACCCAGAGATCTCCAACGACTAGCCCTTCGTTGGGGTTGAGCGTCATCAGCCCTAGCCCAACAAGTGCCAAGATCGCTGCAAACCACACGCGGCCAGGGATTCTCTGGCGCAGCCAGATCGCCCCGACGATCGGGGTCAAGATCACGCTCAAGCCCGTGATGAACGCAGCTTTGGAAGCTGACGTCGTCAGCATCCCGATCGTCTGTGTCGCATACCCGGCGAAGCTAAGCAGCCCTAAGATCAGCCCGGGGAGGAGCGTCTTGCGCTCCGGCTTCACCCATAGCAATATCAACGCGGCAAAGCTGAAGCGCACCGCAAGCAGAATGGGCACCGGCACAGTCTGGATCGTCTCTTTGATCACAGCAAAAGTGCTGCCCCAGATCACCGTGACAAATACAAGAAGCAGCACCCCGACGAGAGGTGACATATTCTCTACCCTCACCCCCAGCCCCTCTCCCCTCGGAGGGAGAGGGGAGAAGGGGTGAGGGGGTTAGGTCTCCCCCAAGCGCTTCTTGAAGAACTTGACGATCTCGGTATAGCACTTGACTTTGTTCTCGTACTTGAGGACGTCGTGCCCCTCGTTCTCGAAGACGATATAGTCAATCTGTTTACCCTGGGCGCGCAGCTCGTTCACCAAATCTGTAGATTCGGCTTCGCGGACGCGCGGGTCGTTGCGCCCTTGAATGACGAGCAACGGGCACGCCAATTGCCGGAGATAGGTGTTGGGCGAGCGCTCGACGAAAAACTCTCGGTCTTTCTCAGGATGGCCCACGGCCAGATAAAAGTACGTCTTCCACGTCTCGGGGATGCGCTCGATGAACGTGAAAAGATTATAGGGGCCGAACATATCGCACCCGGCCTTCCATAATTCTGGGTGCCGCCCCACGAGCATCAGCGTCATGTAGCCCCCATAAGAGCGCCCCATCACCCCGACACGATTCATATCGAGGCGCTTGTCTTTCTTGAGAAACTCGAAGGCCGCGACGTGATCGAGTCTGTCTTTGCCGCCCCAGTCTCGATCTACTTGCTTCATATATTTAAGACCGTAGCCGGAGCTGCCCCGCACATTGGGCACGAAGACGGCAAACCCATTGAGCGTAAAATACTGAATGAGCGGCATGGAGAACCACGCAAAGTTGGGGCGCTCTTGGCTCTGCGGCCCGCCGTGAACGTAGAAGATCACCGGGTACGGCGCAACATAGCTCAGCTTCTTCGAGGGCAGATAGAGCCGCGCGGAGATTCTCAACCCGTCGTGACTGCTATACGACGCGTCTTCACCCGAAGAGAGCAGCTCTTTAGGGATGCCCAAGATACGCTCGTTCGTCTGGGGCTTGACGCGCCCACCCTCGAGCAGATAGAGCTGGGTTGGCGAGTTCGCCGTCGAGAAGGATGCGATATAGCGATTGCGCTTCTTATCGTGATACAGAGACTGCACCACGCCGTTGCTGAGCATCCCCTTCCCAATAATATTTTTCGTGATCTTGAAGACGAGCTTCTTCTCGTCAAAAGTGCCCTCGTAGGCCCAGGAGCAGCCGTCAATGTTGTAGCTCAGCAGATAGCGATCTCCCTGGAGATGGTGGAGATACTCTAACTCGCCCATACCCTTATGCATGGTGCCCTTGATTGGGACGGGCTGGACGTCTTCGGGCTTGCTGAGCTTCATATAGCCCAGGCCGTAGGTGTCCTCAAAGAGCGAGGTGACGAAGAGCAAGCCCTTATCTTTAGGGGTGAAGTGACACGAGTGAATTGAATTTAATGGGACTTCTTCGCCCTTGTCGCGAGCTTCGATGGGTTTTCCGTAGAGCAGCGTGCGCTCTCTGTCGCCGCGCTCGCGAATGTAGACGACGTTGTCGCCCGCAGTGTAGCCGTCAATGAGTATAAAT
>JAILZC010000229.1 GCA_023512665.1 Candidatus Bipolaricaulota bacterium
GCGATACAGTGATAGACCTGTCGCCCAAGGAGTACGAGCTGCTCAAGCTCTTGGCGTCCAAGCCGGGGAAAGTCTTCTCGCACCGCGAGATCATTGACTCTATCTGGCAAGACAATCCCTATGCGTCCTCTGAGGACGTCAAGAAATATATTTATCTCTTGCGCAACAAGCTCGAGGACGACGTAGAGAACCCCAAGCTTATCCTCACGGTGCGCGGGTTCGGGTACAAGCTAGCTGTGTAGCTGTTCGGCCTCGCGCACCATGGTGCGCAAGACCTCAAACCCAGTGTTCCAAAAATTCGGATCGCTCGTGTCCACACCCAGGGGAGCCAAGAGCTTCTGCGGGCTGTCGGAGCCCCCTGCTGCCAGCAGATTCAGATACGTGGGCACGAACGCTTCCCCTTCGCGCAGATACTTCTGATAGAGCGCCAAGACCAACAGCTCCCCAAACGCATACGCGTAACAGTAGAACGGCACGTGAATGAAGTGCGAGATATAGAGCCACCACCAGCGATAGTCCTCGGTGAGCGTGACCGAGCTGCCGAACATCTGTTGGTTGGCTTCGAGCCAGAGTGCGCCGATGCGTTCTGGGGGCAGCTCGCCTTGGGTGCGGCGGGCTTCGTGTAATTTCTGCTCAAAGCGTGTCAGCACGATCTGCCGAAAGATGGTCGCGAAGGCGTCTTCGATCTTGCTGCACAGCAGCGCCAGCTTCACTTTCGGGTCTGAGGAGCTGTGGAGCAACTTTCGGAAGGTGAGAATCTCTCCAAATGTGCTTGCCGTTTCGGCCATCGTCAGGGGGGTATCGGCTTGCAAGTGCCCGACCCTTCGAGAGAGATACTGATGGATGCCGTGGCCCAGCTCATGGGCTAGCGTCATCACGTCGCGCAGTTTGTCCGTATAGTTGAGTAAGATATAGGGATGGGCGCTCGGCACTGTGCTGGCCGAGAACGCCCCGCCCACCTTGCCCAAGCGCACCTCAGCGTCAATCCAGCCCTTGTCGAAAAACTCTTGGACGATCTGAGCAGTTATCGGTGAAAAGTCCCGATAGGCTTCGAGCACGATGCGCTGGCCTTCGGGCCACTCGCAGCGGGGCAGTTCAGCGAAGATCGGCGCGTAGCGGTCGTAGTCATAGAGCGTGCGCAGCCCCAGCAGGCGCTTTTTCAGGCGATAGTAGTCTTGCACGATATCATAGGCGTTTTCGCACGCGGTCATCAGGGCGTCCACAGTGGCCGGCTCGATCTCGTTGGCGAGATGGCGCGCGTGCATGGGGGATGGGAATTTTCTCAGTTCGTCGTTGATCTTGTGGTCCAGCACTAGGGTATTGAAGATATACGTGAGGACGCGCGCGTGGCTCTGGAGTGTCTGGGTGATCGCCTTGGCGGCGTTCTTTCTGACGGGGCGATCGGGCTCGTGGAGCTTGGTGAGGGCTTGATCGAGCGTGAGTTTTTGAGCTTGCTTGCCGCGGCCGATCTGGACGGTGAGCCCCGAGACGAGCTCGCTGAAGAGCCGCTGGAAGGCGCGCGTGCTCGTGTTAGCTTTTATATCTAAAATTTTCTCTTCGGGTTCAGAGAGCTTGTGCGGCCGGAAGAGCCGCGCTCTCTCTAAATAATGCCGGTAGCGCGTGACCTCGGGGGCGCTCATCAGTCGCTGCGCCTTCTCGTCTGGCAGATCCATCCATTCGAGTTCAAAGAACAGCAGATGCTGACGAATCTGGGTATGGCGCTCTTGAGTGGCTTGCAGCAGCGCCCCATGACGCGGGTTCTGAGTATCAGAAGCATGGAGCAGGTGGGCATAGATCAGGGGCTTGTCCATCTGCTCAGAGATGCTTTCTAGTTCGCTGACAGCTTCAGCGAGCTGTAGGGGAGTGATCCCCTGATGCAGCCGCCCACGATACTCCTGTTCAAACGCTTGTGCCCGCTCCAGCGCACTGCGCAAGTCGCGCTCGATGGCGGAGTCGTCTAGATACAAGTCTTGCAGATTCCACGTGACGCCCGTGGCACTACTGCGCGGTGTTGCTTCAACAGCTTGCATACGTGATCACCTCGAAGGGTAGGAGCATTATAGAATCTTTGTAGCGGCTCTGCCAGTCCCGGTAGCACCAGGTGCTCGAGTCTTCTATAATATCTTTTCATGCGCCTGACGATCCTGGGAACTGCCGGTGTCGTGCCCGATGCGCAGCGCGCGCAGTCGGGGTATCTGGTAGAAAAATCTGAGCGCTTGGTGCTCATTGACTGCGGCAGTGGCGTCTTCAGCCGTCTGGCCCAGCTCTCTCTTGATTGGGCTCGGCTGGAGACGTTCGTGCTCACCCATCTCCATCTCGATCACATGAGCGATCTGCTCTCCATCTGGACGGCGCGGTGGCTCATGGGGGCTCCCACGGTGACGCTCTATGGCCCGGCGGGCACACGCGAGTTCATCACCAAGCTCTTAGAGCTCTTTCCGTATATTCGCGATCACGTGCGGGTCACGGTCCATGAGCTGAAGGCGGGTCAGACGCTCTCTATCGCGGGCTTTGAGGTCTCTACCCTGGCGATGAGCCATTACGTGCCCACGTTAGCGTATAAGTTCGATGGGAAATTAGTCATCTGTGGAGACAGCGAGCCGCAGTCGGAGTTGGTTGACTTCGTGCGCGGCTGCAAGGTGCTCGTCCATGAGTGTTCCTTCCCCGACGGCATTGTGGCACCGCTCCATGCCACGCCCACGGCGCTGGGACAACTCCTCGCGCACGCCGACGTCGAGTGGTTGGTGCTCACCCATCTCTACCCCCAAGCCGCGGCGCGGCCAGAAGACCTGATCAAAGCCATCCAGAAAAGTTTCCCAAAGAAAGTTACGGTAGCGACCGATTTGCAAGTGATAGAT
>JAILZC010000230.1 GCA_023512665.1 Candidatus Bipolaricaulota bacterium
TTCGCGTTAGTCTGGTGGGCTCGGAGTTGTGTATATGAGACAGCCATACCGGGACGGCTTCCGCTCCCCGCTGCACGACTATGCCGGGGTTGGACGGCACAGCTTCGATCTCAAACTCTCTCTCTCCGACGGTCACGATGAAGCGCATTCGACTCTCTCGAGCTCCTTGGCGACTGCCCCAAGAGCGAGCACCTCCGACAGGGGCGGGCCGGAGAGCAGCCGTTCACGCTCTCTTTGGATAAAATCAGTGCCGTAACTTCCAGAGTGAAACTCCGGGTGCTCCAGCGCCCGACGATGGAACCCCACCGTCGTGCGCACCCCCAACACAAACGTCTCGTCAAGGGCTTCCAAAGCCCTCGAGATCGCTTGCTCGCGATCTGCTCCCCAGACGATGAGCTTAGCGATCAGTGAGTCATAGTAGGGCCAGATGCGATCCCCCGGCTGTATGCCGTGATCAACGCGGATATGTTCTCCCTGGGGGAAGTGCACTTCCACGATCTTTCCTAGGGAGGGCGCAAAATCGTTCTGGGGATCTTCAGCGCAGAGGCGCAGCTCCAGGGCGTGTCCGCGCGGGCGAACCTCGCTCTGCGAGAACGAGAGTTTTTCACCGGCAGCGATGCGCAGCTGCTCTTGGACTATATCTATGTTCGTGCGCATCTCCGTGATGGGGTGCTCGACTTGCAGGCGCGTGTTCACCTCCAAAAAGTAGAATCTCTGGTGGTCGAGATCGTAGAGAAATTCTACAGTCCCGGCGCTGCGGTAGCGCGCGGCGTGCGCGAGCTTGACGGCGGCTTCGCAGATGAGAGCGCGCTCAGAGTCGGTGAGCACGGGCGCCGGAGATTCTTCAATGAGCTTCTGATGGCGACGCTGCACCGAACACTCCCTCTCGAAGAGATGGACGACGGTGCCGTGCCCGTCGGCGAGAATCTGCACCTCGATATGCTTCGCGCGTGGGACGAATCTCTCCAGAAAGACCGAAGAATCTCCAAATGCTGTGTACGCTTCGGACATAGCGCGCTCTACGGCGCTCTCCAGCTCAGCGGGGCTGCGCACGACGCGCATCCCCTTGCCTCCGCCCCCGGCAGCCGCCTTGGTGAGCACGGGATAGCCCAGTCCCTCCGCAATGCGCTTGGCTTCGTGAATATCTGTGATCTGCGCGCCCGATAGCGTCGGGATGCCCAGCGATTGGGCGAGCCGCCGCGCGGCTAATTTATCCCCCAAGAGCCGGATGGCCTGAGCCGTCGGGCCGATGAAAATCAGTCCAGCCTCTTCGACGGCCTGGGCAAAGTCCGGGTTTTCTGCGAGAAAGCCGTAGCCGGGGTGGATCGCCTGGCACTGAGAGGCTTTGGCGACCTCGATAATCTTCTCTATGCGCAGGTAGCTTTGCACCGGTGGGGGTAGGCCGAGCGCAAACGCTTCGTCGGCCTCGCGGACGTGCAGCGCGTATCTGTCGGCATCGGAGTAGACGGCGACCGTCTTGAGCCCCAGCGCTCGGCACGCCCGGATGACCCGCCGCGCGATCTCCCCGCGATTGGCAATCAGAACTCTCACGTTTTGAGTGTACGAAGGAGCAGCGCCCAGCGCAACCCTTGCCTAGCGCCGCGCGTGCAGCACGATCACGTTTGCATGTACTTCGCTAACCCTCATGCCACCGCCTGGCATAATGATGAAAGCCATCAGTTCTTGGAGCCCTTGAGCATCGCTTTGAGTGAAGACGCGAATGATCTCCGATCCATCAGGCTTGATCCAGAGATTGCGCCGCCACCCCCTCAATTGCTGCTCGTAGAAGTTGAGCACCTCGAGCGCTGTGGCTCTTTCGACTCGGTAGCCGATGATGTTCAGCTCCGAGAAATCTCGCATTACCCGAAAGAGCGCATCAATCCCCAGCCAGCCCAGCCAGCCCAGCCAGCCCAGAGACTCCTGGAGCGATCGCTCAGGAGTGGGAGTGAGCCGCAACGTTATAGTTGGAGGAGTGGTGCTAAGCTCTTGAAACCATCGCTTGAGCAGATCCAATAGATCGCTCTGGGCGAGCACAAGCTGCCACTGGAGCTCCGCGTCCTCGGCGATCGGCGCTTCGAGGGGGGTCTCTTCGGCTTGCGCCGTCGCGATCATCAGATCCGTCGCTTCGTACTTCTTAGAAACTATGACCGACAGATAGCCACGCCCTTGAGCAAAGATGCGTACCCCGCCGGATTCGGATGGCTGCGCCCACAAGATCTGTCGCCAGCCGCTCAACTTTTGATCGTAAAAGTTCAGCACCTCTACTGCTCGCTCGCCCTCGATTCTATACCCCGACACAGTGAGCATCGCCAGCTCTTGAACCCACGCATCGAGCTGCTTGGAGAGCTCTTGCGATGTCAAGTGTACTGTCCAGTCGATCTGCGCCCCTTCATAGAGCGGGATCTCCAACGGAGGCTGCTCTCGCACATGCGGCGAAGCCAACCCCCAGCCCAGCACTCCCGCCAAGCCGACCACGGCCACTGCCAGCACTACTCTCCTCATGATGGGATACACCTCCTCACTCCAATCTTACTCCTTGACCACAATGTTGACCAGCCGCCCCGGCACGACGATCACCTTGGCGATCTGTTTCTCGTTCAAGCGCGACTGAATCTGGGCTAAAGCCCGTCTCTCTAACTCTGCGCGGTCCTCGCTGATCTCGGCAGGGACGCAGAAGCGATCCCGAACTTTTCCGTTTATCTGAATGACGATCTCGCGCTCGGCCGCGTGCAGCGCCTGCGGGTCATACGTCGGCCAACGCTGCTCCAAGACCGCGTCTTCATGCCCCAGGCGCCGCCACAGCTCCTCACAGATGAATGGCGTGAACGGCGACAAGAGCAAGATCAAGTCTTCTAA
>JAILZC010000231.1 GCA_023512665.1 Candidatus Bipolaricaulota bacterium
ATGTAGAACCAGGACGCGTGCGACTCCGTAGCTGATCGGGCAGTTGCATCGGCCTGAGAATTTCAGTATCTTAACGGGGATTATTCCAGTCTGTCTTTTATACGAGAGGAGTCGGGAATATGCATCGAAAGAGTGAACTGGCATGGCTCGTGGGAGGCGCTCAGGGCAGCGGGGTAGACTCCGCTGCCAATATCTTTGCCAAAGCCTGCGCCTTCGGCGGGTTGTACGTCTACGGCCAACGCGAGTACTACAGTAATATCATGGGCGAGCACAGCTATTATCAAGTCACGGTCAGCGACCGCCCAGTCCGCTCGACTCGTTCATACACGGATATTTTGGTGAGCGCCGATGCTGAAACGGTCTTTCTGCACGCGCCCAGCGTCAAGCCCGGCGGCGCTCTCATCTATGACCCCAAGCTCGCAGAGACCGCGCTCAGCAAAGTCGCGGCATTGGAGCACCGCGCGCGCCACGATCTGCAAGAATATCTTCGTTCGAAAAATCTCGACGAGACCCTGAGCGGGATGCTCCGGGACGCTCAAGCCCGTGGCGTTCGGCTCTACCCCGTCCCCTACGATGAACTTTTGCAGAAGATGATGGGCGAAAAAGTGCCCCAGCTGGCTCAGGCCAAGCGCATGGCTAACACTATGGCCGTCGCGGCGTCGTGCGCCCTGGTGCGCTATGATCTGAAACTGTTAGAACGCGCCCTCGAAGATGTCTTCCACGGCAAGAAGAAGGTGATCGAGCTCAACCTGCGCGCGTGCGAGCTAGCGTATGAATATATCTCAAAAAACTTCGCGCAAGATTTTCCCATCGCTCTGGAATCGCTGAAGGCGAGCGAGCCGCGCATATACATAACGGGCAACCAAGCGACGGCTCTGGGCAAGCTCACTGCGGGCTGCACCGTGCAGACGTACTACCCCATCAGCCCAGCGACCGACGAGAGCGTCTACTTAGAAGCCCATCAGATGTTTGAGCGGAGCTCAGGAGAGCCCGGCGCCATTGTTGTCGTTCAAGTCGAGGACGAGATCGCCGCGATCACGATGGCCACCGGCGCAGCGCTCGCTGGGGCACGCGCCGCCACGAGCACCTCCGGGCCGGGCTTTTCGCTCATGGTCGAAGCGTTAGGCTGGGCAGGCATCAACGAAGTCCCAGTCGTCGTGACGCTCTATCAGCGGGGCAGCCCTAGCACTGGGCTTCCCACCCGCCATGAGCAGGGCGATCTCAGATTTGTGTTGCATGCCGGGCACGGCGAGTTCCCCAGAATCGTGATCGCATCGGGAGATCTAGAAGAGTGCTTCTATGACGAGATCCACGCGTTCAACTACGCCGAGAAGTACCAAGTTCCCGTGATTCATCTCTTAGACAAGGCGTTGGCGAGCAGCAGCCAAACACAAGCAGTCTTCGACCCTCTCAAAGGGCGCATCGACCGGGGCTTGCTCGGCGCAGCGGGCGAGGGCTATAGACGCTTCGCGTACACGGAGACGGGCATCTCGCCGCGGGTTGCCCTAGGTGCTCCTAACGGGGTCTTCTGGAACACCGGTGACGAGCACGACGAGTTTGGGCACATTATCGAAGACCCCGTCGAGCGCGTGCGTATGATGGACAAGCGCGCCAAGAAATTAGAAGTCGCCGCGCGTGAGATCCCGCTCTCTGAGAAGCTCAACATCTTTGGCGATCCCAACTCTGAAGTGTTAATACTCAGTTGGGGCTCGCCCAAGGGCGCCATTCTCGATGCTCTGAGGGTCTTGCACGATGAGAAGCAGTCGGTCTGTTTCGTGCAGTGTCGGCTCCTCTCTCCCCTGCCCAGCGACGACTTAGCCAAGCTCTTCCAGAAGGCGAGGCGTCGCGTCTGCATCGAGAATAACTATTCGGGGCAGTTGGCCGGGCTGGTGCGCGAGACCATCGGGATCGCCATGGACCATCTGATCGTCAAATTTAACGGACGACCCATCACTATGGATGAAGTCTATGACGCTGTGAAACAGATTCTTTCGGGCAAAGCCCCACCAAGGATGGTGTTGACGCATGGCGCGTAAGCCGCAAGACTACAAGACGGACGTGCACAACAATTGGTGCCCAGGGTGTGTGTTTCCAGGATCGCTCATCCACACAAACCCTGACGTCAAGCCCATCGAATCTCTCAAGGCGGGCGACCGGGTGCTGGGGTGGGATGGGCGCTACCACAGAGTGACGGAGGTCTTCAGCCACCGACACGAGGGGATGATGTACAAGATCCGCGCGAAGTGTTTGGGAGAGGTCACGCTCACCCCAGAGCACCCCGTGCTCATCGCGAAGCGAGTTCACCCTAAGCGACACAATGAGAAGTTCGAGCTGAGCTGGGAGCGAGCGGACCACATCCAGAAGGGGGACTATTTGGCGTATCCTATCCCCGCCGAAGTTGTTCCCATAGAGGGCTTGCCACTCCCGTCCCGCAAGGCGCAAGATCGGCGCAGCAGCCCGCTGCCGGAGAGCGTCCCCATTACTCCTGAGTTTCTGCGTCTGGCTGGGTATTACATCTCCGAAGGGTGGATAGACCATCGCTCAAGTGAGAAAGACTATCTAGAAGCCTCCGTCTGCTTCACTTTTCACAGAAAAGAGAAGGCACTCGTTCGCGATATAGAGACAATTGTAGCGAAGCTCTTCGGGTTGGACGTGTCTGTGACCGAGAGGCCCTCTCGCAACATCATAGAGCTTGCTGTGCATTCTGCGCGATTGGCGCGAGCCTTCAAAAAATGGTTCGGCGATGGAGCTGCAAACAAGAAAATCCCACATGAACTGATGCTCCTGCCTCCACTGCAACAGCGCGAGTTGCTCAAGGGGCTCTGGCACGGCGATGGCTGGGTAG
>JAILZC010000232.1 GCA_023512665.1 Candidatus Bipolaricaulota bacterium
TCACCGAAGGTGCAATCTTAGAGTTTGCCGTCGAAGCCGTGGGCAAGAACGGTGACAAGAGCAATCTGACGCTCACCGTTCAAGTGCTGAGCGATGTCGAGTACAACGCCGTGCCCTATCAAATTATTAACGGGATTTTCGAGATCAAAGAAGTAGCTAATCAGCCGCCGGTGGCGGACTTTGAGTTCTCCCCGGCCCAGCCAGCAGCCGGACAGACCGTCAAGTTCACGGACAAATCCAAAGACCCCGACGGCCAGGTCAGGTCATGGCAGTGGGACTTCGGCGACGGCACGACCAGCACCGAACAGAGTCCGTCGCACGTCTATCGCACGGCGGGGACGTTTACAGTAAAACTGATCGTGACCGACGACAAGGGCGCACAGAGCCAGCCCACCGAAAAGAAGATCACCGTGGGCCCGCCGGCGCAGATCGGCGTGACGATCACAAACTTCCCCAATCCCGCCAAGACGAGGACGAAGTTTGTCTACAGCTGGACGCTGCCGGCGCCCGCCCGCCAAGCGACCTTGAGAATCTTCAACATCAAGGGCGAGCTGGTCTTCACCAAAGACTTAGATATCAACAAGACGGAGTTCGTCTACGATCTTTCTGACAGTGCTGGTCGGCCCTTGCCCAATGGGCCGTACTTCTATCTGCTCTCCGTGACGGCGCAAGACAATAGCGTCACTCGCTCAGCGATCGGCGTCTTGGCCGTCCAACGATAAGGGGGCTGCGATGAGACAGTTTCACGTTCGAAGTTTACAGTGCACAGTTTGGGTGCCGGATGCTGAAGCATCCGGCTTAGGGGATCAAAGCCCACTGAAGGGGGCTTTGGAGCGTGCTTCAGCACGCTTCCCTCTGCTGAGCCGACGACTTCAGTCGTCGGTGTTCTTGATAGCTCTCTTGATTATGATGACCGGCGTTGGGGCGGCTTCAGGGCAGACGCTGCTGTCGCTCTATGAGTTGGAGCGTGGGGCGCGCCCTGCAGCGTTGGGTGGGGCGTTCAGTGGGCTCGCCGATGACGCCTACGCCGTCGTCTACAACCCTGCGGCGTTGGCGTTCCTAGAGCGCGCGAGCGCGCATGGGCTGGTCGAATCGCGCTTTGGGCGGGCCGTCTACGGCTCGGTGCTGGCCGGGGGGCGCAATCTTGGCGTCGGTCTGGTCTTCTTGAACGTCTCGAACATCCCCTGGCGCGATGAGAACAATAAGCCTGTGCAAGCGGGGAGCTTCGAGTTCACTCAAGTGGGCTTCACTGTCGCCGGGGGAATCTCTCTTGCGGATCTCCCCCTAGGTGCGGGTTTAGGGGTGCTGCAGAACTTAGCTGTCGGGCTTCGCGCGAAGATTCTGACTGTCAGTACGTTGCCCGAGGGCAGCGGCGCGGGGTTTTCGCTCGAGCCGGCGCTCTTCTATAAGCTCGATAATTTAGGGGGCTTGGGCGGGTTGCGCATCGGCGTCGTTCTAGAGAATCTCGTGGGCTTAGGGGTCAATTATGGCAGCGGGCACAGCGAAGCTTTTCCCATTGGGGTGCGGTTCGGGGCGTCGCTGAGCCCGGTGCCTGGGGCGACTCTCGCCGCTGACATTGAGGCCAACGGCACGGTGCACGTTGGGGGAGAATATAAGCTCTCGAACGCGCAATTCGCGCGATTTGGCTTACTATCTCTTGCGGTGCGCGGCGGGGTGCTCATCAGTCCGTTATTAGTGCAAGCCGGGGTGGGGTTTGGGGCGCGGCTGCGCGGCGGCCTGCAGCTCGATTACACCGCGCTGACGCACTCGGAGCTGCCACTGACCCATCGCCTCGAAGTCGCCTATCGTTTTGGGTTTCAGAGTTTTCTCTGTCCGCTGTTAGGGAGGCCCTGTCCGGCACCCGAAGAAGCAGTAGCGATTCTCCCGCCGACAGAGGAGCCGGAACTCCCAGAAGAAGAACTGCCGCCGCCTCCTGATGATCCTCCGAGCGATCCTCCGGTGTGCCCCGGCGATGACCCGAACGTAGACTGCGACAACGATCCGTTCTGGCCGTAGGTGTGCGATCACTGTGGATCGGGATCAGAGATATACTCTCTGATCCCGATTCTTTTTGAGAATCTCGACGTGGCTCATTTATTGGGATAAAATAAGACGGATGAGCAAAGACGAGCAAGCACGTCGAGTGCTAAGGCAAAGCGCGCTGCAGCGGAGCTCTGCTTGAAGCAAGGGTTCTATAGTGAGAGTACTACGCTCAGTTATTATGCTTGCTATCAAGCAATGTGGGTTGCGGTAGGTGATCCGCCAGCAGGGTTATGGCGTCACGGCGGATTGATGAACGAGTTCTGTCGCGCTCGGTGGCAACAACGTCCGGCTCTGCTGCGGAAGCGGCTTGACAGGCTCTATCTTTATCGCATTCAAAGCGATTATGAAGCGCGCGCTCTCGGTATGGCTGAAGCTCAAGAGGGCTTGGACATAGCTGAGGAGGTTTTGCGTATCGTGTCTCAGCACGGAGGCTTAGCATTGTGAGAGCAAGGAGGGAGGCGTATGGCAAGTGTTCATCTGTTATCACCAGATCAAGTGGCGCAAGCTACTGCGGAGCTGATCTTTGCCTTGCAGCAGGAGTTCCCTCAGGCGCGTATCACAGCTTGTGATGCTATTGAGGGCGAGGCCATCCATTTGGAGGTTCGGCTGAACCTCCAAGACCATGACGCCTTGGCGCAAGCCCAAGATCGAGCCCTCGAACTCAAACATGCTGTTGAAGATCGCTATGGGCTCTATGCTCTGGTGCGCGTCTTCTGAGACGGCAAAAAGCCCCCCAGCCACGCGAGCCCCACATACGTGCTCGCCCCAAGGGCGACGCC
>JAILZC010000233.1 GCA_023512665.1 Candidatus Bipolaricaulota bacterium
CGGTACTACCGACTCCAGCGTCTACTTCACGTTCAGTAAGGACAAGCATTCCTACGCTGAAACTCTCTGCGCGCTCACGCGACAGCTCTTCGACCTGGAGGCGACCATTCAAGAGCGTGCCGATCAGCCGGGGCATTGGCTGCGCGTGTACGTGCATAGCAAGCTGCTAGTACAATTTGTGCGTGCGTTCTTTTCCGGAGGTCTCAAGGCTCACGAACGCGAGCTGCCTTCGTGGTTCTTGACAGCACCGCGGCGAGTCCAGAAAGCATTTCTCGCGGGGCTCCTCAAGGGGGATGGGGTGATCCGTGAGAACTTCGTCAAGATCTTCCTCGCCAACCCTTATTTGATGCATCAGATCTTTTTCATCTTATTGCGGCTGGGCATCGTCGCTTCACTCCGATGGGAGGGGATGCTCAAATACACACGTCATCGCGGCATGTGGATCCACATTGGCACCCAACGCTACGTCAAGGCACTCAAAGCGTGGCTTGCAGGGGACTGGGAGTACGAGTCCTCCTTCGCCGAAGCTTCGCAGAATTATTTCTATAAGGTGCTCGACGGGGAACTCTTCACCAAGGTCAAAGAATGTGGCTGGACTGCCCCCCACCGCTTGAGGGTCTATGACTTAAGTGTTGCCGAAGATCACTCGTTTGTTGCCGAGTTCGTAGTAGCTCACAACTGTTACGTTATTCCCATCAAAGAAGACTCGATCGAGGGGATCTTCGAGTGGTGTAAAGAAGCTGCCCGAACGTACTCACTTGGCGGAGGAGTGGGCACCGATATCTCGATTTTGCGCCCCAAGGGCTCGCCCGTCAATAACTCGGCGATTTACTCTTCTGGCTCGGTGAGCTTCATGGAGCTCTTCTCCACGACCACGGGGACGATCGGGCAGTCCGGGCGGCGCGGCGCACTGATGATCACCATCAGTGTAGATCATCCCGACGTTCTGGATTTTATCGAAATTAAGAACGACCCGGAGCGCCGCAAAGTCCAGTACGCCAATATCAGCGTGCGGGTCACCGACGAGTTCATGCGTGCCGTGGAGCGCGACGCAGAGTTTCTCTTGCGCTACGAGAACGAGAGAATTGGGCGCTTCGAGAAGAGAGTGCGCGCCCGAGAGATCTGGGAGAAGTTAGTCAAGAACGCCTGGGCCTCTGCTGAACCGGGAGTGATCTTCTGGGACACGATCGAGCGCGAGTCTACGACTGAATATAACGGGATGGAAGTGATCACGACCAATCCGTGTTCCGAGATCCCCCTGGAAGCGTATGGAGCATGCTGTCTGGGCAATCTCAATCTCTCCCAATTTGTGCTGGATAGCTTCACCCCGAACGCTCGGCTCGATTGGCCCACCTTAGAAAAAGCCCTGCGCTACGCCGTGCGCTTCTTAGACGATGTGCTCGACTACAACGCCGATCGTCACCCCCTGCCGGCCCAGCGCGAGGCGTCCTTGCGATCGCGCCGCATCGGCGTGGGGTTTACGGGCTTTGGCGATATGCTCATCAAGCTCAACTTACAGTATGACTCCGACGAAGCCCTCGCATTCACCGACAAGCTCTTTGAGCGCATCAAGCACATCGTCTACGACGAGAGCACCGAGCTGGCGGTCGAGAAGGGGACCTTCCCGGCCTTCGACGGCGAGCAGCACCTCACGAGTGCGTTCATCAAGCGTCTGGACTCGTCGTTGCTCGAGAAGATCAAGAAGCACGGGCTGCGCAACGCGGCGCTGCTCACCGTGCCGCCGGTGGGCTCTGGGTCGGTGCTAGCGGGCTGTTCGTCAGGGATCGAGCCGATCTTCTCGCTGAGCTATGTGCGCAAGTCCAAGTCTTTGAGCAAGGGCGAGTTCGAGGTGAGCCACCCCTTGGTGCGGGAGTACCTGGAGAAGATGAAGCTCTCCAATATCCAAGAGCTGCCCAAGACGTTCGTCACGGCCCACGAGATCGAGCCCATCATGCGAGTGCGGATGCAAGCGACTATCCAAAGACATATTGACCATGCGATCTCCAGCACGGTCAACTTGGCCAAGGACGTCTCGCCTGAGACCATCGGGGATATTTACTTGGAGGCGTGGAAAGCGGGCTGCAAGGGCATTACCGTCTACCGCGAGGGGTCGCGCGAGGGCATTCTCTTGACCAAAGAGGAAGCCAAAGGCGAAAAACCTGGGCGGGCCACGCTCGTGCCGCGCCCGCGCCCCAGGGTCGCCAAGGGCAAGACCTACCGAATGAAGACCGAGCTGGGCACGGTCTTCATCACCGTCAACGAGGACGAAGAGGGGATTTTTGAGGTCTTCGTGCAGGGGCTGGGCAAGTCCGGCACTTCGACGGCGGCCTTTACAGAAGCGATAGGGCGCTTGATCTCGCTCGCTCTCCGATCGGGAGTCAAGCCGAGCGCGATCATTGATCAATTGAGTTTGATTCGCGGCTCGCGCCCCGTCGTCCAAGAGGACGGCACGGTGGTCTTCTCCGTGCCCGACGCGATTGCCAAAGCCTTGGCCGAGTATCTGAAGGGCGGGGAGCAGTTGACGCTGCTGGAGGAAGTCAAGCCGCGCCCGCCCCAACCGACGGAGGCGAACGGGCACGACGCCAAGCGCGACGTCGAGCTCTGTCCCAGTTGCGGCGGCGTGTTAATGTTTACGAACGGCTGCTATATCTGCAGCGACTGCGGCTTCTCTGAGTGCGACTAAGTATCGGTGCTGGTAGGAGCCCTCCCCCAGCCAAACTTCGTCTGGACGGTTCGCCTTCGCCAGCCGGAGGCTGGCGAAGATGAACGTCAAGCGAAGCTTGTCCAGACGAAGTCCGGGGG
>JAILZC010000234.1 GCA_023512665.1 Candidatus Bipolaricaulota bacterium
GCCCCTGGCCCACCCAGAAGTGCTTATGAGCATTGTACCATTCGCCAAGGAGCCGATAGCGTTCTTTCGCTTCTTCGGGAGTGATGAACTCTTTGAGCGTGTTCTCATAGGGGATGAAGCCCTGCTCGAACGCTTGGGCGCGATATTTCTCCAAGATCGCCAGCGTCGGCCCGGCGATGTAGCTTGCCCGCTCGACTTTCAGTTTGTCTGCTTTCGCCGCGGAGAACGCCAGCTCTTTGTTCTGTTCGCCCAAGATCCCGATGACGAATGCTTGCAAGGGGGTCGAAGTGAAGAGATAATCCGCACGCGAGCTGGCGATCCATTCGGCATCGGGATAGAAGAGATCGCTGTAAACTTCAACGACGAGCGGGTCTTTCTGAATGATCTTCAGCCCGCGGAAGTGCTTCATGAACGATTCAAATGACGAAACAGCGGCTTCGTCGTAGATGGGGCTTTCGGGCTTGGCCCGCTCAAATGTTAAGATGAAGCTGAGCACAAAGTCTGCGAGAGATACCCTCGAGCCGTCGTGCCACTTCATCTTGAAGAGGTCCTCAGTGTAGTAGACGACGCTCTTGGTCTTGGCCGTGACTCCCTCGGGATACTTCTCGGCGACCGTGATAAATCGCTGAGTAGTGGGGTCCCAGTCGGCCCAGGCGTCTTCGGGGACCCTGATCTCCGGGAGGAATGTGAGCGTGACCCAGTCGAGGGTCTTCGTGACGGGGATGCCCTCTTGGACGTAGACGTCTACAAATTCGACGCGCTGGGGCCAATACAACCCCGTGAACGGGTCGGGCAATGTGGCATAATCAACGGTCGCGCGGATGACCATCGTATCGAAGATCCAGTTGGTGCCGGCGACGGGGTTCCACGGCTCGGTCATCAGGCTGGGCGTGCCCCAGACCAGTCTCTCTGCCTGGCGGCCCTCCACCCGCAGCGTGAGCGGCCACAGATACGAGCCGGACATGCCCGCGGCCAAGTCCGAAGCGAGCCTTACCTCGGCGCGTCGCGCCCAAATGTCAATGTTGTCCACAAGCCAGACCCGCACCGAATCTTTCATCGCCAAGCGCAAGGCCTTCTCCATCAACTCTTGGCGCTCTTCGATGGTCTTGTAATCGCGGCGCCCTAGACGGTTGGAGACCTCATCGAACTCCGGGTCAGGGGTGTACGCCTGCCAGAGGGGATCGGGCCGCCCCCGCGAGGTGTAATAGAAATCGAAGTTCCCTGCCAGATCGCGACTGATGACCGTCGAGACCCAGCCGGCCGTGTAGAGATGCCACTTGCCGTCGGCAGGGTCGCCGCCAATCCAGATGGGCGATGCTTCTGCCGCTGTCTTGTACTGACGATCTACAGTAAACCCTAAGTTCTCCAAGAGCGTGGCGACATAATCGCCCACCTCGCGGCGCTTGTCCTCCACGCGAATGATGAAGATGAGCTTCACCGGCTCGTTGTTATAGTACCATTTGTTATTTCTGAGCTCCGCGCCGAGCTTCTCCATCTCTTGGGTGATGACGGCTTTGGCCTTCTCAGGGTTTGGGGCGTAGTACGCTTCCAACGCCTTGGCGACATGAGCGAGCCGCGCATAATCGGGGAAGATCGTATTGATGGGCAAGTATCGGGGCACGGCCAGGCCACCGTAGATCTCTTGGGCGACATAGTTTCGGTCTACCAGCCAGTTGAGGGCTTCGCGGATCGCCGGCACGGAGAACGGGTTGAGCGCACCGGTCTTGAACGTCGGCCCGACGGGATTGAGCGTGAGCTCCGCTGAGCCCCCGTAGGACGTCTCATACCCTAACACGGGGTTGGCTTTCACCTTGCGGGCCAGTTCTGGGTCGCGAATCCCGGACGCATAGAGGTCCATCTGGCCCGCTTGGAGCATATCAATGACTTTCGCCTGATCGGGCTCTTGGACGAAGACGACTTCGGTGATAAGCCCCGGGGCGGGCTGGACTTGGGCCTCTTCCGGGGGAGTCTCTGCTGGCTCAGTGGGTGTGAGCGTCTCCGTCGGTGGCGTTGGCGGAGTCGGTTGTGTTGGTGGCTGTCCGGTCGGCGGTTGTGGTGTCGGTGGCGGTGTTGGTTGTTCTGATGGTGGCTGCTGAGTCACTTGAGGCGGTTGTGGCGGTTGTGGTCGCTGCCACGGCTGGGCAATCAACAGAATCGCTATCCCGATGACCACTAAGACCCCGATAGTGAGCCAAATCCGGCCCTTCTCAGTCATAATCGTCCTCCCTCATGCGTCGAAACTTTCACGCTCTATCGTATCACATTTCCCCCTAGGAATTCAAATCACCCGCTGCGCTCGAGCACTGCTAAGAACGCCTCCTGCGGGACTTCGACCTTCCCAATCGCGGCGAGGCGGCGGCGGCCGGCCTTCTGCTTCTCTAAGAGCTTGAGCTTGCGGGTCACGTCCCCGCCCGACATCCATCCCGTGATGTCGTTGTGCCGCGCTGGGATCGTCTCGCGGGCCAGCACGCGCTTGCCAATGGCCGCTTGTAAGGGGATGGGGAACATCTGCGAGGGAATCTTCTCTTTGAGCTTCTGGCAGATCATCCGCCCGGCGTAATACGCCCGCTCACGGTGCACGATCACCGACAGGGCATCCACCGGCTCACGGTTGACCAAAATATCGAGCTTCACTAGATCGGACGGACGATACCCACTCGGCTCATAGTCCATAGACGCATAGCCCTGAGAGCGGGCCTTAAGCTTATCATAAAAATCTGTGGCGATCTCAGCGAGGGGAACGTCATAGCGCACCGCGACGCGCCCGTCGGCAAAGAACTCCATCTCCCTGTATTCGC
>JAILZC010000235.1 GCA_023512665.1 Candidatus Bipolaricaulota bacterium
GTCATCAGCCCCAAGACCTTCAGATGGGGAAGCTGCGCGGCTTCTTTGATGAGGGCTTCAGCATCTTCGGGGAAGACCCCGGACTTCTGCGGCTCGCGCCCGCTGTTGATCTCTATCAAGACGGGCATCACTTTATTTGTTCGGGCGCAGTGTTTCTCCAGTTCTTGCGCTAACTGTACGGAGTCGAGCGCCTCGATCATATCGAAGATTTCTACGGCTTTCTTGGTTTTGTTTCTCTGCAGATGGCCGATCATGTGCCACTGAGCGCGACGCCCAATGACGGAAAAAGCCCTTTCAGCTTCTTGCACATAGTTCTCCCCGATGATCTGCACCCCAGCGTCGAGGGCTTCTACAATCTCTTGGGGGGTACGGCCCTTGGCCGCCGCGACTAGGAGCACTCCCGGCGGCAGCTCCAATAAGATCTTTTGCACATTCTCTCGGATCATATCTTTACTCTCACCCCAAGCCCCTCTCACTGGACCTAACGGCCACCTCCCCGCGCCGGGAGGGGTTGAGGGAGTGGGCAGGGTAAGGAGTTAAGACCACTCTTGCAGCAGCTGCGCCAGCAATCGCACCCCGTACCCTGTCGCGCCCTTGGGGTGATAGAGCCGGCTCTCGACGTCATACGCCACCCCGGCGATATCTAAGTGCGCCCACGGGTAGCGCACAAACTCTTTGAGAAAGATCGCGCCGATAGACGCGCCCGCGTGCGGGCCTTTGTTCATACTGTTCTTGATGTCGGCGATCTCACTCTTGATGAGCTCTCTGTACTCATCGTAGAGGGGCAGCCGCCAGACGCGCTCGCCCGTCTGCTGCGCCGCGCGCTCGAGCTTCTGCGCTAGGGACTCGTCATTGCTGAACAGACCCGCGGCTTCTTTCCCAAGGGCGATGGTGCACGCCCCCGTCAGCGTCGCCAAGTCTATCACGGCTTGGGGGTTGTATCGCTGCGCGTAGACGAGCGCATCCGCGAGCACCAGTCGCCCCTCCGCGTCGGTGTTGGTGACCTCGACGGTCTTTTTGTTAGAGATCGTGATGACGTCGCCGGGCTTGAGGGCCTTCCCCGACGGCAAATTCTCTGCAGCTGCGATCAGGCCTACAACGGCTACGGGCAACTTCAGCAGCGCCACCGCGCGCATCACGCCGAGCACTGCTGCGGCGCCGCTCATGTCGTACTTCATCGCTTCCATGCCCTCGCGCGGCTTGATCGAGATTCCCCCGCTGTCGAAAGTAATCCCCTTGCCCGCGAGCACGATGGGCCGAGAGTCTGTTCTCAGATTGTACTCGAGCACGATAAATCTGGGCGGCTCCTCGCTGCCCTTGCCCACCGCGAGAATCCCGCCCATGCCAAGCTTCTCTAATGCTTTCTCGTCGAAGACTGCGCAGCGCAGCCCAAGCTCGTGAGCTAATCTTTGGGCGCGAGCGGCCAGCTCGCGCGGCGGCAGACTCTGCCCCGGCTCATTAGCCAAATCCCGCGCAAACAGCACCGACTCGGCGATGATCTGCCCTTGGTGCGCACCGACCTTGAGAGCATCTAGCTTCTCCGGGCTGCGCTCAATGAGCCGAAGACGCTCAAGCTTGATGGGCTCTTCGAGCTTTTTGAACTTCTCAAAGCGATATAAGCCCAACAGCGTTCCCTCGACGGTCGCTTGAGCAGCGATGTGCGCGTCGAGTCCGCCGATGCCCGCCCCGTGCGCGATCGTCGTCAGTTCTGAAAGGGCTTTCGCGGCGCGCGCCGCCGCGGCGCTCACCTCGCGCACCACGTCTGCTGAAAATTTCTCTGCGGGCCCAAGGCCCACTAAGAGCACACGCTTAGCTCCGATCTTGCCGTGCGTGCGCAGCCAGAAGACCTCGCCCTTCTTGCACGAAAAGTCTCTGTCGGCTAACACCTCCGAGATAGCTCCGTCTAAAGCCCTATCCACAGCGCCGGCGGCCCCACCGGGGCGCTGCACCCCCTCAAAAATTCCCAGACAGATTGCGTCTGTTTGAACGTGAGTAATATCCCCTTGCTCGACTGTGATGTGCATGATCGAGATCACTCCTTCGATGCTCAAGTGTATCGAGCCTCTCAGGGCGTTGACAACCCCACAGGCCTGAAGCTGACTCATATCATTCGCTTGGCTGTGCCAGATCATTGCGCACATAGGCAATTGATTCGGTACAATAGGGCTGCACCGCTCGCGCGAGCGCCCGCGAGCGTAGAACGGAGATCTCTATGATCGGAGAACGAGCTATTGTCGAACACCAAGACTTCCAAAAGCTTCTCGATGCCCTGCGTCAGAAGGGCTACGTCACCGTCGGCCCCACCGTGCGCGACCGCGCGATCATCTACGACGAGATCGCTTCTGTCGAAGATCTGCCCGTTGGATGGACGGACGAGCAAGACGGCGGAAAGTATCGCCTCAAGCGACGCGCCGACCAAGCGCTCTTTGGGTATGTCGTCGGGCCGCACTCGTGGAAGAAGTTCTTGCATCCGCCGGTGCTGAGCCTATGGAGGGCTCAGAAGAACGGCAAGGGCTTCGAGATTACCCACAACGGGAGTGAACCGCCGCGATATGCGTTCATCGGGGTGCGATCATGTGAGCTGCACGCGATCTTCATCCAAGACCGCGTCTTCACTAATGGGAAATTTGTTGACCCACACTACCAAGCCCGGCGGCGCAATCTCTTTATCGTCGCGGTCAATTGTGTCCAAGCCGGCGGTACGTGCTTTTGCGTCTCAATGAAGACCGGCCTCCGCCATCTCGATTCCGAACTTGTGCTCGCGCATGCCGGTGGAGATATAAGGA
>JAILZC010000024.1 GCA_023512665.1 Candidatus Bipolaricaulota bacterium
CCTCCGGCGAGAGCCCCTCGCCGACGCTGAAATCTTCCCCCTCGATCCCGTAGATAATTAAATTTCGCGGGAGTTGGCCGAGCGATCGTGCTGTTTCAATGGCCTCGGCGACGCCGAACGCGTGCGTCGAGCAGTGAAAAAAGCTTGTGGGGATCGGCTCCTGATGCGCCTCAACGCGATAGATCGTCCCCGGCGCAGCTCCCGACTGCACGGCATCAACGATGATCACACGCTCAGCGCTTTGCCACGCGGAGATAAGAGCCGCTCCCTCGCCGCTCATCTCGCGCACCGCGATGTGCTCAAGGTTCTTCTCTCGCAGGCGTCGCGCCACGATGAGCCCCACCGCATCGTCATGACGGTAGTCGTTCCCAACGCCGATGACAAGCACGCGCGACTTTTGGCTACTCATAGACGAAACAAATGCGAAAAACACCGACAGTCGCTCGACCCGAACCCTTTCACGACCGGCTGGGCTATACCCGCTAGGCTCTGCGCCACGGCGCACTCGAGCTTCTGAGAAGTCTCAATGACAAAGACCCCGCGCAAGTGCCCCAATGCAAGCAGATAGTCAACGTGCCAGCGACGCGTCTTATTAAGCCCCATAGCGACGGCGCGATGGCGCTCAATCCTCTTCAAACCCCCAGGCCCCAGCGCTGAGCCCACATAGAGATAGATTCCGTCAAAGTCCTGCCGTCCTAAACGCCCGATCACGGCTGCGCCGTGCGCCTCGATCACCAGCACGTAGACCCCGCGCTGCTCACCGAATCGGTTCACCCTTGATCCAAAGATTTAAGAGTCGAATGACCGCGGCATCGCTGATCACTTGCCCACCGGTCCCCGGCACCGGCTCCTGGCGAATCCAGAAGTGAATAGCCCTGATGATCTCAGGGTCATCAATTCGGTTGTTTCCATTCTCGTCTAAAGCCCGCTCGAGAGATACCTGCCCTGCTTGCGCGACGGTGAAGGTTAAGCGCTGCGCTACCCCAACGAAGTCATGGAGCTCGACCGTGTACGTTCCAGCAGGCAGCCGCCCCAGCGGGTACGTGCGCTGGCCCACGCGCGTCGGCCGATAGATCAAGATACACGCTATATCGGGCCAGATCTCCCACGCGGTCACGAGGAACTTCTCGCCCTCACGCCGGACGTTCGAGAGCTGAGCCTGAGCGAAGCATTCGTTACTAAACTCCTTGGAGAACGTCACGGTGAGATTCAAACTGATCTCGTCAGCGGTTGTCGGCGCAGCGGGTGTCGTCCTGATCTCCACAGCGACGACTTCTACAGGAAGCCGGATGAAATAGAGCGAAGGGCTCTGCATGGCCGACCATTGGAGAGTGACGTAGCAGCCAGAATCTTCAGTGACGTAGCGCCCGTAGACTTGGACTCTGTCGTTGGGCTTGATCTCGGGGTCGGCGTAACCCCACTCTACAGGCGGAGCTGCTGAAGTCCACGTGACGACTCTAAGCCGGTTGCTGCAGGGCTGAGGGCCAGAGGTCACTTTTTCTACGGTGACGACCCACCAGCTGCCGCCAATCGCTGACTGAAAGGCTTCGGCGGTCCCGGTGAATCTGAGTTCACCATCCGTTGCAGAAGTCGTCTGCGGAGCGATCGTAAGCATGAGCACCCCACACAGCAGAACGAGAAGCCGTTTGGACACAAAGATCACCTCTTCATTCCACTTCGATTCCCTGCATCTGGCGCAGGAGAACAATCTGCCCCGTGTGATAGAGATCGTGGGCCAACGCTCCGAAGAGCATCTCGCCGGCCTTCGATTTTGTGCCAGGGAAGGGCTTATTCAGATCGAGCTGCTTCGCCTTGAGATGTCTCATCAGGGCGTTATGCGTGCGCTTGAGTTGAGTAAGCGTTTTCGCCCAGTCCTCCTCACTCACCGTTTCGATGTGCCAGCTGGCCTCATCGGACGCAGCTGGAGCTGGGGCCTTGCCCTCTAAACATCGGACTAAATACTCTTTCCAGTACATAGCGTGATGGACGATCTCCCAGATCGAGTGCGTGCCCCTCTTCTTAGGTTTCCATGCTGCTTGCTCCGCCGTTAGGCCCTCTACAGCATCGAACATCGAGTGCGCCCAGAGCCCTTTCTTTTTCTGAAAAGCCATCTCCATCGCCTTGAGGAGCCATTCCGCCTGCTGAGTGCGCTTCTGCTTTCTCGGCATTTGAGCCTCCTTTCAGTTTCAGTTTATCGCATACCCCGTTGCCATGCTAAGTTGGCAAAGGGTTTACTTGGATCGTTTCCGGCCTACATAGAGCAAGTGCTCTGTTGCTCCGTGCACACTCGGGTCCTTCCCCAGCTTATAGTTTAGCTCAACCCAAGCATCAAAAGTCTCACCGGTCAGCTCATTAATTTTCTCCTCGATCATGCTGACTACACCCTCGCAGGCGATCAGATCCAAAGTCTCGAAGCCTTCACTTTCTATAAGGGGCTTGATCTCGTTGGGGTGGGCGAAGTAGGCGCTGGTAAAGCCCGGGTCGTCCGAGCGCTTCCGCAAAGCCCCGCTGCTCAGAAGTGTCTCCAAATGCTGAGGATGCTTGATAATCCAGTCGGGCTCTTCCTTCGCTGCCCAGCGAATGACGGCACCACGAGTGATGAAGGCGGCAAAGATGATTCCCTTGGGCTTTAGTACTCGGCGGGCTTCTCGGATCGCCTGCCGCCGCTCTTCTTCTATGAGCAAATGATAGAGCGGCCCCATCAGCAAAACGCTATCGAAACTTTCATCAGAGAATCGCGATAGATCGCGGGCATCGCCGTGCTCGAAGCCTGCTACTTTCACGCCCGCTTCTTGGGCCTTCTGCTTGGCTAACTCTAAACAGCTCTGAGAGAGATCAAAAAGCGTCACCTCATAGCCGAGCTGCGCCAGGGCAATTGCATAGCGGCCCGGCCCGCCGCCGACGTCTAAGATTTTAGCGGGCACAGGGGGCAGATAGTCTTTCAGAGCCCGCAGCGTCACGGCAAACTCCGTGCGATGGTGCTCCAGCCGCTCCCATTCATATTGAGCGCCCCTATCGTAAAAAGCCTCGACCTCGTTCATGATCCACCCCCGAGAACAAGGATAACACATCGGTCTTTCCCTCAGCTAGCAAGACCTGAGCGAGCAAATCTGCTGTCCCAAAGCTTGGGAACATGATTGCCTCTCTTGGGATAGGGCGAGCTTCACGTAACTCCGCACCTGCCGCAAGAAGCTGAGCCAAGGGGATCTCTTGAACAGCCTGCTGGTATTGCCGAGAGGTCATCAACAGCAGCGCGGGGACCTCTCCTGACGGCTGAGGATCGCCCAGACACTCCGCCAGGTAGATGACAATAAGTAGCCGTGAAGGCCGACGAAGCTCAGGCTGATCGGGCGGATGCGGAAAGATCTTTTCGTACAAGGCCAGCGGCTTAGGCTTGTCGTTCACAGATACGACGGACAGCTCACCCTCCGCAGTGTGCAGATAAGTTCGTGCTGCCGAATGCAAGCGGATCTCGGAGGAGGCTTCTTCCCTGGCCTCGCGCCTGGCGCAGTCCACTAGGGTCTCGCCTGCTTCGAGCCCACCGCCGACGGCTTCAAAGCTGATGTACAGCTTGCCATGCCGGGTCTCCCAATAAGCTGGCTTGGAGATAGCGAAAACCAGTCGGCCATCCTTTCGGAGAAGCACCAAGCCAGTACTAACATAGTCAGCTTGAGCAATCCAATTCTTTAGATTCATCATGTATCACCTTTTCACCAAACAATATACCAAGCCTCTCCGCGCCCTCGGGTGGCCGTGCTCACCTCCACCTGAATCAACTGCGGACCGCAGGGGTCGCCCTCTTTCAAGGGTAGCTCCAAGAGATAGACGGGATGGGTCTTACCCTCGCCCGCCCAGACTCGCACCCGATGCAAACCCTTGATCTGGCTCTCCGCGCCGTTGATTCGCACGGCGATCTCTTCCTTCGTCAAGCGGGGAAAGTGGGGAAGCTTCCAGCCTGAGCGCTTAGAGCGCAAATCCAGAGGAAGCGAACATGGCCAGAAGTATAGTTGCCAGTTAAGCTGCGTGCGCCAGGCATGAAGGCCCCAAAGCTCGAAGTCCCCGACACGGGGATCGAGCCTGATGTCGTCCTTGAGCTCCTCGGCTACAATCCAGCATTCATAGGTGGTGCGGCTATAGCTTTCGTCATCGATGAACACGCGGAGAGCTTTACCCTCAGGATACCACAGCGTGAAATGGCCTTCAGAGTCTGTTCTCACCATGGCTTGAGGCGAATTTAGGTCATTGCTCACGGCCCACACATAAGCTGGGAAGGGCTGACCGCTGAAGTCCCGAACCTGACCAGTGAGCTTATGGACGAAAAGAGGAATGACAAATTCCTTAACAATTGTGCCCTTCTGCACCCTGACTGACACCTCCGAAATTTGTGGATTTGCGAACGCTGGGTTGAGGAAGAAGATAGACTTGTGGCCGGAGGGCGATGCGAAAGTTTGGTGTAGCCGGACTGGGGAGAGGAGTTCCACTGCGTATTCGCCTGCGGTTAGACCACAAAGCACCAGTTCCAAGAAAGGCTCGTTTTTCATCTTGTAGCGCTCACACCAGATATTGGTCAGGGTCTGCCCTTCAAATAAATGACGGATTAGGATAGAGATATGCCTTAATCTTTATGTCTTTCATCTTGCTTCTAACTCCTGTAAGATAGCTGACCTACGCTCCTTAGGAGTTTGCTTGTCTTTTAAGATCTCTCGCCAGCGACGCGCGGCTTTATGAGATTGATCCTCGATCTCAGCTACAGCTTGTGGTGCATATTTACCTGACCCATCTAGATCTTCTTTGCCCAAGAAGGCCATCAAATACGTGACCAAACCCTCGTCCCACTCCCAGCTCTTGCCCCGATCTTGAAAGAAGATCCCGTTGTCCATTAACAGGACATGCAGCCACTCGTGCAGCACCATGTACGCTAGCCCCTCTTGGGATTCCCACTCCGTCTCGGGCCAGCTGAAGAGTGTCAAGAAGCGGCCCTGCATATGGCGTGTGAGCTTGTCGTAGAGCGCCTCGTATTCCGCGCGTAAAGTCGGGTTTGCAATCTGAGCGATCACGACTTGCTCGTCTTCGAGCTCCTCGCGTGTCATCACACAGCCTTCAGTGCTTCCTGGCCCAGTGACTGCAGTATAGAGCGGTGAGTTCAGAAACTTCTCAAGATTCTGCACGCGCTCCGCTTCGGTTGCCCCAAATTCGCTGTACATAGGGGCTGCCAGGTAATTGCGTAGATACGACTCGCGCTTGGAGACGAAGAGGAAGCTATACGATTCTGGCCGATACTCTAAGCCAAACTCTTGAGCTACTTGTCTGATCTGGCGACGCGCCAACTCCAGTTGAGCTTCAAATTTTGCCGCTTCCATGATGCCTCATTATTTGAGCTTGAGCCCCATCTGATGCAAAGTGCTCACCTCGCGAAAGCCATAGTGCTGCAAGAGCCTCAGAAGCTCTGCGCGAGAACTGCGTACCGCGGCCAGCACTCCAAGCCCAGGATAAGCCTGTAATAAGCTCAGCCCCTGGGTCAGCAAGGCTTCGGCCACAGGCTCATGCTCAGGGTGAACCGTGAGTCGTAGCTGATGCATCGAAGAGTAGCGCACTGCTTGCAGAGTTAGCACCCCTACGACTCTTCCATCAATTTCAGCAGCCCAGCGAAAGGTTCGCACCCTGCGAAGGCTATCAAAGAGAGGCTCTACCAGGCGCATCCAGAGCGCTACTCGATACTCACGCTCGCTCAAAGGGTTAAATGCTTGCACTTCGGGCGGCGTAGCTTGTTTGGCTAACTCATAGCGTGCCCGCCACTCCCCTAGCCCCATTGAGCGTATCCGGTAGCCCGGCGATAGTTCAATCTCCTCTTGAGCTAGCTGGGCCATTCGAACCTGTATCTCCGCGGGGCTAGGCCGATTTGTGCTGTCAAAGCGCTCAAAAGATACGAAGAGGGGCATCATCCCTGGCTTAAGCCGGAGCTGGGTTACACTATCGAAGTGCACAAAGCCCAAGCTGCGATAGAGCCGATAAGCCTGGATATTATCGGCGCGCACACTGAGCAAGGCCAGTTCACCGTTCCGTTCACGAATGTGCGCGATGGCAGCCTCCATCAGGCGGCGGGCGATCCCGCGACCGCGATAGTCTGGATGGGTCGCTACGGCACTGATGTACCACTTGCGCCGCTCCAGCCCCTGCGGCTGGACCATCACTGAGCCGACGATCCGGCCCTGATCTTCCCAAGCATAGCCTCCCAGCATCTCCCGAAAGAATTTGCTGAACCGCCCCAACACCAGGACCCACGGCACCAGCCGGCGCACTGCCCTGAGCTCCTGTTGGAACTGTACCCCTACCCTCTGAAAATCCTCAGCAAAGGCGGTTTCGATGAGCTTACTGAGCCCATCGAAATCCCGCCGCAGATCTAAAGCCCGCAGCTGCCCACTCGCTTCTTTAGACGACATACTCCACAAACTCATCGAGCGTCCGTCGCGACGTGATCTGAGGGCTCTCCGCAGCGTAGCCGACAGGCAAGAGCGCGACCGGGACGAGCTCTCTCCCTATCTCAAGCGCTTTTCGCACGGCATCCTCATCGAACGCGCCCACCCAGACGCTCCCTAAGCCCAACGCTGTCGCGGCCAACTGTACGTATGCGCACGCGATTGTCGCGTCTTGGACGGAGTAGAGCGTCGCGCCGCGCTCGCCGTAAGAACTCGCCGAGCGCTTGGGATCAGCACAGAAGACCAGCACGACTGGTGCCTGGGCGACGAATTTCTGCTCGAACGCTGCTCGCATCAGCGCCTTCAGGGTCGTCGGACGGGTCACGACGTAGATCTTATACGCCTGAAGGTTTCCCGCCGACGGCGCACGGTTGGCTGCTTCTAAGAGCGCTCGCAGCTTCTCCGGCTCAACGGGTCGCTCCGCAAAAGCACGGATCGAGTGGCGCTCCTGAAGGACTTTGAAAAACTCCATAGCTCTCCTCTACGAGATCACTTTGTAGACGACGTCGTTCTCGTGTACGCGCCCTGTGACTTTGATGGCCACTTGCTCTCCGGGCTTCGCTTCTTGGATCTCTTTGTGCTCGACCTGCATGGATTCGACTCTTTGAGTCAGATCCGTCGTGTGCCCCTTGATGTGGATCGTCTCGCCGACTTTGAGGGGCTCAGTGAGATCGAGCACAGCCACGCTGATGCGCCCAAAGAAGTGCGTCACCTTGCCGATGGGCTTCTCTTCCACAGCGATCACCTCCCTCTCAAAGTGAAGCTCGCTCGGCGACGATTGCCAGCCGCTTGGCTTCTAGGCTCCACGGTTCCCCGCGTAAGCCCCCGTAGCATCCTAGCACGTTCAGCCCAGCTTGAGCAAAGAGCCCCAGAAGCTCAGCGAGCGTGAAGACGCGCAGCGAGAGCGTATACTCCTTGCGCTCAGCGCCCTTGAGCACAATCCAGCGAGAGTCAACGCGATTGCGCTCGAAGTTCATCGTGCTCTCCTCAAGCACAAAAAAGTTGGGATACTCTTGCCAATTGCGCGGTCGAAAGTTCCGAATGAGCCAGTCGCGGTTCTGGAGTTCCAACAAGAAGCGCCCTCCAGGCTTCAAGCACTTGTGCACTTCTTTGAGCACTGTGAGATGGTCTTCTTCCCTCTCAAAGTACCCGAAGCTCGTGGAGAGATTGATGACGGCGTCGAATTTGTTCTCGAAAGGGATGGCGCGCATGTCGCCGTGAACGAGCTCGATCTGGAGCCCTTGTTCTTGAGCTTTAGCGCGGGCTTGGTTCAAATAGACTTCAGAGATGTCTAAGCCCACGAGGTGGAAGCCGCGCTGAGCTAATGGGATGGCGAAGCGTCCTGGCCCACATGCTAAATCTAAGATCTTTGCCGGCGGCGCAAGGCCTAAGAGCGCAATGAGCGCGTCGCAGCTCTGCTCAGCTTGCTGCCAGGCTTCGTCGTGGAACATGATCTGTCCGGTGATCTCGTCGAAGAAGTTTTGCCACCATTCCATAGGATCATTCTTCATACTTAAAGCTGGACTTACGCTGGCCTCCTCCCGCGCACATAGAGATAGAAGATGGCTTCCCCTAAGCGAAAGTCTTGATCTTCGAGCAGCAGCGCATAGCCCGCCTGATGCCCCGACTCTCTATCAGAGACTCGACGCTGCTCCCAAACCTGACGGAGCAAGGGCGTCCAGTCATGAATCTCTACATCTACTAAGCCCGCTTCGTCCATCCATTCTCGGAAGTCCTCAGGCGTCGCCTCGCATAGATAGTCCAGCCCGATAGCCCGTAGAGCTGCACGAGCCTCCTCAGATAACGGCTTAGTCACGATCACATCCGTGAGGAGCAGCCATCCTCCGGGCTTGAGGACTCGAGCCATCTCTGGCTGGCCGATGAGCGTCGGCTCCGGCGTGGGATAGACAACGAACTCGCTGATCAGCGCGTCAAAAGATTCATCTGGAAATGGGATGCTGTACATCTCTGCCTTGTGGAATTCGACAGACACGTTTCGCTTGTGGGCCTCAATACGCGCGTGCTGCAGGAGCGCTTCATTAAGTTCAAGCCCGATCACTGTCCCGTTTGGGCCAACCCGTTCTGCTAGATAGAACACAACATCGCCTGCTGCACTACATAACACTAAGGCTCTCTTCCCTTCCAGAGGGCTTGCGTCCTGAGCCATGCGCTCCAAGATGGGCTGCAATGCTTTAAGTTCTCGCTCCGTCCATATGGGCATGGCGCACCTCCTTTGCACATATTTTATAGATCATAGACGAGAGCTTCATCCGTCCCATGCAGGGACTCCGCCAGCACGCGCCCCGCCGCCTCCTCCAGCGGCACGCGCTCGGCCTCG
>JAILZC010000236.1 GCA_023512665.1 Candidatus Bipolaricaulota bacterium
GTTCCCCACCCGCTCTGCGATCTCCGCTAGGGAGTCCCCACCGTATTTTTCCAGAAACGCATCGGCGAGCACGAGCGCCAAGACCGCTTCACCGATCACCGACGCCGCCGGCACCGCGCAGACGTCCGAACGCTCCACATGCGCCTTGACGGGCTGCTTGCTCTTCATATCTACAGAAGCGAGCGGACGCCGCAGCGTCGAGAGGGGCTTCATCGCCACGCGCACGATCAGCCTCTCCCCGTTGGTGACGCCCCCTTCTAAACCCCCGGCACGGTTGGTCGCGCGAGAGTACCCCGAACGCTCGTCATAGAAGATTTCGTCGTGGCACTCCGACCCCCAGCGGGCGGCGCTCTCCCCCCCAAGCCCGATCTCCACGGCCTTCATCGCGGGCAGTGAGGCCATCGCTTGGGCGATCCGCCCGTCAAGCTTGCGATCCCAATGCACATAGCTGCCCAGCCCCACAGGGACGTTCGCTGCGATGACTTCAAAAACCCCGCCCACGGTGTTGCCCTCGGCTTGGGCTGCGTCAATGCGCGCGATCATCTCTTGTTCGGCTTGAGGGTCGAGACAGCGCACCGGCGAGGCGTCGGCGCGAGCGTTGAGTTCTGCTACATCCAGCCCGGCGACGTCAACGCTGGCGCGCACAGAATGAATCTGCACGACATGGCTGGCGATCCCAATCCCAAAGTGCGCTAAGAGCTGTCTTGCGAGGGAGCCGAGCGCGACGCGCATCGCGGTCTCGCGGGCGCTGGCGCGCTCCAAGACGTTGCGAATATCCGAGTGGCGATATTTTAAAGCCCCGGCAAGGTCAGCATGGCCCGGCCGGGGCACAGTGACGGGGGAGTATCGTTCCGGGGGAGGATTCCACGGGTCCATGTGCTTGCCCCAGTTCTCCCAGTCGCGGTTCCAGAGCACGAGAGCGATGGGGCTGCCGAGCGTGACCCCTGCGCGAATCCCAGAGAGAACTTCGATCTGGTCTTGCTCGATCTTCATGCGGCCGCCGCGACCGTAGCCGCCCTGGCGGCGCTTGAGCTGCTCGTTGATCTTCTCTTTGTTTATGGGCAGTCCCGCGGGCAGACCCTCTAGAATCCCCACGAGCGCCCGCCCGTGCGACTCCCCGGCCGTCAGATAGCGCAGATGACTCATAGAAACTCCCTTTGCAGCCCCTCACCCCTGTGCTCCCCTCTCCCTCGCAGGGGAGAGGGGTTGGGGGTGAGGGTGAGCCAGATGCTTCAGCATCTGGCTCACTGTATCATACTCGATCTGCTCCTCTAAGTCCGGTCTCTCCAGCCAAATCTTGAGTGATTCCAGCGCTTGGTAGATGAGCATATCGAGTCCGCCGAGTATCCGAGCTCCGCGCCGTTCGGCTTCGAGCAGCAATCTCGTCTTGGGGGGATTGTAGACGAGATCGTAGGCGATCAGATCTTTCGAGAGGCGCGCCGGCAAGGGGATGGGCAGAGCGTCGCTCTGCGTCCCCACGGGCGTCGCGTTCACCAAGAGATCAACGTGCTGGAGGGGCAGAGCACGGGGATCGTCCGCAACAGAGATCTTTGGGCTGGGATAGAGCTTCTGAAGTTCCTTCGCGAGCTTGAGCGCGCGCTCAGCAGAGCGATTATACAGCGTGAGCGCCGCGACTTCCGACTGTAGGAGCGCGTGGGCGACGGCGCGCGCCGCCCCGCCAGCTCCCAGAAGAATCGCGCGCTTGGGAGAAAAATTGCGCGCTCGCAGTGGGCGCAAAAAACCCACACAGTCCGTGTTATAGCCCACGAGCTTGCCCTGTTTGTTTTGCACCGTGTTCACCGCGCCGATCAGGCGCGCCTCGCGCGAGAGCTCATCGAGATAGCCAAGAATGCGCTCTTTGTGGGGAATGGTCACGTTGAACCCTGCCAGCTCCCGATGGGTCGCGAGAAATTCTTGCAGCTCGCTCTCTCGCACGCGATACGCTCGATACTCCCCAGCGATGCCCAAACTCTTCAGCACAAAGCCATGCAGCGCGGGCGAGAGCGAGTGCGCGATGGGATCGCCGATGATGCCGAGTCTGATCATAGCTGGGTGATGCGCTCCAAATCGTCAAAAAACCCCGGATACGAGATGTCTACCCATTCGGCTCCCTCGATGGCCGTCTCGCCCTGGGCGATCAGCCCAGCGATCGCGAAGGCCATCGCGATCCGATGGTCGCCGAAGCTGTCGAGCACCGCCCCGTGTAACTGTTGTGGGCCGGGGATGACCCAACCGTCAGGGCGCTCTTCGATCTGTGCCCCCATCTTTTTGAGATTTTCAGCGACAGCACGGATGCGATCCGTCTCTTTCACTCGGAGTTCCTGGGCATCTTGGACGACTGTCACGCCGTGGGCTTGGGTAGCGCAGATCGCTACGATGGGCAGCTCGTCAATCATGCGAGGGATGAGCGCACCCCCAATCTCTACCCCTTGTAACTCTGAAGTTTTTACGCTGAGATCGCCCCAGGGTTCATGGGCAATCTCGCGCACATTGTGTACGGAGATCTGCGCGCCCATCTTGCGCAGCACGTCAAGAAGTCCAGTGCGCGTCGGGTTGATGCCCACGTTTTTTGTCGTGATCTGAGCATCGGGGACGAGCGCGCCGGCGACGAGAAAGAACGCCGCTGACGAAAAATCCCCCGGCACGAGAATGGGCTTCGCTTGCGGTCTTGCCCCACCTTGGACGCTCACAGCCCCATTGACGGTTTCTACAGAAACTCCCAGATAGCGCAGCATTCTTTCATGTCTCTTATAAACATCTGAAGCTGCCGAC
>JAILZC010000237.1 GCA_023512665.1 Candidatus Bipolaricaulota bacterium
CGATTTACGGGAGATTTGTTAGACTCAAGGCACAACCCGCTCCCATCGTCTAGCGGCCCAGGACGCTGGTCTCTCAAGCCGGAAACAGGGGTTCGAATCCCCTTGGGAGCGCACTAGATCTCTTGACAGAGCTCCGAGAATATGGTATCGTGTCGCACCTGAACACAGTACTATGGAGGAGGTCGCCTATCGCCGGACCGTATAGTCGGATTCGCAAGAACGAGGAGATTCGAGCACGAGAGGTTCGAGTCGTTGACGAGAACGGCAAGCAGTTGGGCATCATGCCCCTTGCCGAAGCGATCAAGCAAGCACGCAGTCGGAACTTGGATCTCGTCGAGGTCGCCCCGCAAGCCAACCCGGTCGTCTGCAAGTTCGTGAACTTTGGGAAGTATCGCTACCGCCAAGAGAAGCGCGAGAAGAAGCGCCCGCGGGGCGGCAAGCTCAAAGAGATCCGCATGACGACCCAGATCGAAAAGCACGACTTTGAGACGAAGCTCCGGCACATTCGCAAGTTTTTGACCGACGAAGACAAGGTGCGCGTGACCGTGATCTTCCGCGGGCGCGAGATCGTCCACATCAATCGTGGGCGCGAGTTGCTCGACCGCATCGCCAAGGAGACGGCCGACATCGGGCGCGTCGAGCAGTACCCCAAAGAGCGCGGTCGGTCGCTCCAAATGCTGTTGGTGCCGGGGAAGGGGATGACTATATCGGCGAAGACAGTTCAGCCTGTGCCAGAACAGATTCCTGCAGGAGGTTATGCAGATGCCCAAGAAGAAGACACACAAGGGGATCGCGAAACGGTTTAAGGTGACGCGGAACAAGAAGGTGCTCGGTTCCACGGCGGGGTATCATCATAAGTTAGTGAAGCGCAGCCCCAACCGCAAGCGCCAAGCCCGCCGCGGCTTCCAAGTTCCCCCCGCGCTAGCAAAAACCTATCGAGAGCAACTGTCGAGCTAAGGGAGGGTCTGTATGCGCGTCAAAGGTGGCAATAAACGCTTAGAGCGCCGCAAGAGAATTCTCCAGTTGGCGAAAGGGTTTAAAGGGAAGCGGCGCACGTGCTTCCGCATCGCCAAGCAGCGCGTGATGCACGCGCTGCGCAATGCGTATATCAGTAGAAAGCTGCGCAAGCGCGACTTTCGCAGGCTGTGGAACATTCGCATCAATGCAGCCGCACGGGCGCGGGGGCTGCCGTACTCACGCTTCATCAACGGGCTGACGAAAGCGGGCATCCAGCTCAATCGCAAGATGCTCGCCGAGATCGCCATTCACGATCCAAAGACTTTCGACACGCTCGTCGAGACAGCCAAAGCCCAGCTTGTGAACTAGTGCCTACAATACAGATTCATCAGACGGAGCTGTATTTTGCCCAGGCGGGGCAGGGCCAGCCGGCCCTGCTCTTCGTGCACGGCGCTGGGGTAGATCACACCATCTGGGGGGAGCAACTGCGCGAGCTGGCTCAAAATTTTTCGGTTGCGGCGCTTGATCTCAACGGCCACGGGCGCAGCCCCGCCCGCGAGGGCGGCGGGTTCCAGACTTATATCGAAGATGTGCTCGCGGCCCTCGAAGCGCTGGCCATGCCCACGGTCGTCGTAGGACACTCGATGGGCGGGGCAATTGCGCTCACCGTGGCGCTCCAGCGCCCAAAGAATCTTGTGGGCTTAGGGCTTGTGGGCACCGGAGCGAAGCTGAAAGTTCACCCCCAGATCTTGGAGCTTTGTCAGACAGATTTTGAGAGAGCTATCGAGCTTGTGGTTCAGTGGGCCTTTGCTGAACAGAGCCCTCCAGAGCTGCGCGAGAAAGCTCGCCTCCAGATGCGGCGCAATGGGGCTCAGGCGCTCTTTCGGGATTTTTCGAGCTGTAACACCTTCGACGTCATGGCGCGGCTTTCTGAGGTCGCTGTGCCCACGCTGATACTCTGCGGGCGGGACGACAAGCTCACGCCGATAAAATATTCTGAATATCTGCAGCAGAACATCCCCACTGCTCACCTGAAGATCATCGAAGGTGCCGGGCACATGGTGATGCTCGAGCAGCCGCAGGCCGTCACCCAAGCCCTGCGAGAGTTCTGCGCGCGCTTGCGCTTGCCCTGATCTCAATTCTAACCGTTGTATCATTAAGCTGGTTAGCAGCTGCCTTGCCCCCCTGGTAACGATCTCTTGGCGCAGGGACCCCGGCGACGGGAAATGCACCGGTGGTAGCCTATACAATGTAATTTACTTGTTGATTTGTGAAGGCGATATATGTGAGGTTTGGGCGTGTGACCCAATTGGTGGGCTTTGCAATTACGAAGGCACCATTAGAAGACCTTAAAATACATTCAGCACGTTAAGTAAAATAGTGAGGTCAACCTTGCTTGGCTGTTATAAAAGCAGCCAGGTAAGGTGACTTGTGATTGTTAAAGTGTAGCGGATCGTCACTGGAGGTTTTTATTATGAAACTCAGCCAAGCTGGCTACTGGCTGTGGAGCAGAGCTCCCTATGGTCTTTTAGGAATATTTCTCGCTGCCTTACTACAGTTTTCGACTCATGTCTCACCTCAAACATCTCCAGCACCTCAGGGAATGCTCGCTTTCAAAACTCGTCATTTCACTTTTTACTACCCAGATAATATCCCTAAACCAGCAATTCGAGACATACTCGCTTTTGCTGAAGGGGTAGAGCTTGCTTACCAACGATTTGTGCTTAAGTGGGGATTCCGCGATTGGCAGCATACCTGGACAATAAAAGTAAATAC
>JAILZC010000238.1 GCA_023512665.1 Candidatus Bipolaricaulota bacterium
TATTTGACCTTCACCCTCACCCCCGTCCCCTCTCCCCTCGAGGGAGAGGGGAGACAGGGGTGAGGGGGCCGCTACAGTAGTATAATTGAGGGAGGTGAGATTGGCAATGACGGAGCGCATTCGGACTGCGGCGGTCGCAGGGAGTTTTTATCCGGCAAGCCCTGAGCGCCTGCGCCGGACTGTCGAAGCCCTGCTGGTGCAAGCCAATCCCCCGGCATTCGAGGGGAAGCTGCGTGGGTTGATCGTCCCCCATGCGGGGTATATCTACTCTGGCCCGGTGGCAGCCACAGGGTATAAGCTGATACAGAGTCTTTCGTTGAGCTCAGCGAGGATTCTCATGCTTGGGCCGGCGCATTATGTCTACTTTGTCGGCGCAGCGACCTTAGATGTTGACGCTTGGCAGACCCCGCTGGGCTTGGTGAAGTCTTCGAAAGAGCTGATCGCTCAAGCTCTGAAAAACGGCGATCTTCTGGACACCCCCGATGCCCACGCCCCAGAGCACTCGCTCGAAGTGCAACTGCCCTTCTTGCAAGTCGTGCTCCCACACTGCACAATCTTCCCCGTTCTGACGGGCGAGTGCGACTATCGCGAGCTTGCTCGTGTGCTCAGCTCCTATCTGGACGAACTCGATCTTGTAATCGTTAGCTCGGATTTGAGTCACTATTATTCTTACGATGAGGCCGTCCAGCGCGATGCGGTAGCCCATCGCGCTATAGAACAGCTTGACATACGTTTGATGGAGGATCACGTCGAAGCCTGCGGGAAGACGGCAATTTTGACGCTGATGCAGATCGCTCGCGAGCGCGGCTGGAGCGCGAAGCTCTTGGACTATCGCAACTCGGGGGACACAGCGGGGGATAAATTCAGGGTCGTGGGCTATGGATGCTATGCGTTCGTTGAGGGGTGAGCCGTGATGTCTCTGGCGGAGCTGTTGGACGCGCGCACGCGCCCCGGTGCTCTCTACGAGAGGCTCGAAGACAGAAAAGTTCGGTGCTCTGCGTGTGCCCATCGGTGCGTGATCTTTGACGGCAAGCGCGGGATCTGTCAAGTGCGTTTTAACAAAGACGGCACGCTCCATGTGCCGTGGGGATATGTGAGCTCATTGGGGCTCGACCCTATCGAGAAGAAGCCGTTCTATCACGTGCTACCAGGGGCGCGCACCGTGACGTTCGGGATGCTCGGCTGTGACCTGCATTGCCCATACTGCCAAAACTGGGAAATCTCGCAAACCCTGCGCGACCGGAACGCCGGAGCCCTCCCCCACGATGTCACGCCCCAAGAGCTAGTCAACCTAGCGCGGCGCTACGGCGCTCAAGCTATTATCAGCTCATATAACGAACCGTTGATCACGTCCGAGTGGGCTGTCGAGGTTTTTCAGTATGCCAAGCGCGCCGGGCTCCTGACGGGCTATGTCTCCAACGGCAACGCCACCCGCGAAGTCTTACAGTACTTGCGTCCCTATCTCGATTGCTACAAGATAGACTTAAAGACTTTTCAAGATAAGAACTATCGGGGGCTAGGGGCCGTTTTATCTAAAATTCTTGAGGGCATCGCGATGGTGCACGAGCTGGGCTTTTGGCTGGAGATTGTGACATTGATCGTCCCTGGCTTTAACGACTCCGACGAAGAGCTGCGCCAGATCGCCAAGTTTTTGGTCTCGATCTCCCCAGATATTCCCTGGCACGTGACGGCGTTTCACAAAGATTATAAGATGACCGACCCGGAGAACACTCCTGCAGAGACGCTCATTCGAGCAGCGCAGATCGGCTACGACGCCGGGCTGCATTTCGTCTACACGGGAAACTTGCCGGGGATGACCGGGCGCTACGAGAACACATACTGCCCTGGCTGCGGAGCGTTGCTCATCGAGCGCTATGGGTTTGCGATCTTACAGAATAAACTTCGTGACGGGCGCTGCCCGCAGTGCGGGCGAGTCATCCCGGGAGTGTGGAAGATTTAGCATATTTGTACTACAATAGAACATGTGAACGCTTATGGTTCAGAAGCTCAAGCCGCGCGCGCGAGAGCTGACTTTTGAAATTATCTTTTTCGTTGAAGCCGATGGGGATCGCTACCATGCGTGGAGTCCTATGCTCCCAGGGCTCCATGCTGATGGTGCAACGTCCACTGAAGCCATTCAGCGTGCCCAGGAGTTGGCTCAGCTCTATTTAGAGGCCCTCATCGAAGATGGCGATCCTATCCCTGTGGGGCTTGTGGAGGCTATCCTTCCTGAGGTGCAAGTGCACAAGAAATTGGTTGGAACGAAGCCGATTTACGCCGTTTGGGTTTAATCCGCTAAGCGAGCGCTCCGCTATACGACTGGCAACCTAAGCAAATGCCGACCTACTCCTCTAATACTGCTACGTATCCTCGATATTATCGCTTTCAAAATGCACTTCTTCGCCGATTGGCATAGTGCCAAGCACAATTTGGTGAGCTATATACTCACTGACCTTATCTATATCTTCAAGCGTAATAGTTGTCTTGCCTGGCTTTTTGAGATACTTATCAATGGCTTCTTCAATAACACGCTTGGGGAATTGTTCGTGTTGAAACGCCATTAGATTGTTAAGCAACGCTGGTAAAGCCTTGGAATAAAGATACTCTGCTACTGCTTCGTAGCTTGGCCAATTCAAAAGCTCATTTGTCGCGATGTGAGGGAACTTTTCCAATGTAGAGATACGATGTGTACGTTGCAGCGGATCGTTAACGATCACGTACCCCATAGA
>JAILZC010000239.1 GCA_023512665.1 Candidatus Bipolaricaulota bacterium
GCGCGGAGCTCTTGGGGATCGAGCCGTCCGGCACGATCCCCCACGCCCTCATTCTGATCTTAGAAGACTCGACGACAGCCTCGCTGATGTTCGACGAGGTGATAGACAAGTCCGTCCCGCGAATCGTCTTGATAGACACGTTTGGCGACGAGAAGTTTGAAGCACTAGAGAACGCCGAGCTGCTCAAGGGCAACATTGATGCCGTGCGTTTAGATACACCGAGCTCGCGCCGTGGTGATATGCTGGAGATCGCGCGGGAAGTCCGCTGGGAGCTGGACACCCACGGCTACGAAAAGATAAAGATTTTTATCTCTGGGGGCATTGACGAAGACGTCATTCCCCAACTGAACGAAGTCGCCGACGCCTACGGGATCGGCACGGCGATCAGCAACGCGCGGGTCTGTGACTTTGCGATGGACATCGTCGAGGTTGAGCAGCCCGACGGCCACTGGGAGCCCACAGCCAAGCGGGGCACGCGCAGCGGCGCGAAGCAGCTCTGCGTCTGTGACGCGTGTGGGCATCGCCAGGTCTATCGCTGGGGGCGAGAGCCGCGCGACTGCCCCAGATGCTTAACACAATGGGAGCCGCGCCTCAAGAAATGTCTTGAGAACGGAAAGCTGATACGATCGCTCCCTTCAGCCGAAGAGATTCGCGCGTCCGTGTTAGAGCAACTGCCCAAGCACACGTAACCCTACTGCGAGCGTCCGTTCGGCAGTCCCGACAGGGGCGCCGGCTCCAGGGGTTTGGGTTCAAGCCCTAGCACCTTGCGCACCAGGGGGTTTCGCCTATCTAAGCGATACCCCTCGATCTCGCGGCTCTCCCCCGGATAGTATTTGAGAATGAGCCGTCCATCGCGCTTGATGCGCTCGAAGAAGTCGCGCGCCTCCGTCCACGCGGCGAAGCCCATCTCCGGCTCTTCTACCAGCTTATCAATCACGAGCTTCCAGCCAATATAGTGATACGTCCCTTCGAGCAGCTCGCGCTCCAGGCGATCGAAGAGCTTGACGAACTTCTCCAGCCGCTCGTCCACGGCCGTATCGGCGCTGAAGGGCACATAGATAGCGACATCCTTGAGCACCTGGGCGACCGTCCCCTCCAGCCCGCAGACGATCACTTCCCTCCCGAAGTCGTTGCGCGCCAAGTTGACGACGTCTAAGAAGATCTTATCTCCGGTGAGCAGGACGTAGCGAGTGATCTCTTTTCTGAATGCTAACGTGCGCAGGACGTCTACGGCCATGCGCATATCTATTTTGTTTTTCGTGGGGCGGCCCTCGCGATCGCGGTCCTTGGGGACGTTGATCGCTTGGACGCCCTCGTTATCCAGTTCGAGCTTGAAGGGTTCGGGGTAGGTCAGCTCGCTGAAGTCCGCGTAGACATTGATGAACTTGACGCCGCCAAACGACCGAGCTTTTTCTACAAGTTCATCGGCAGTCAGTTCGCGTCCGTATTGATGCCGAAAACCGATATAGATATTCTCTAAGTCCACAAAGACGGCAGTTTCGGGTTGTCCGTTCATAGCGAATACCTCCTTGTCTGGGTACATACATTGAGAGCATGTTTAGTTGTCAAAGACCACAGGGTCACTTCATTATAAGAAGCGCGCGGGAAAAGTCAAATCCACCGCTCTCAGGTGCTCTTCTCATGGGCTTGCCGGGCCCAGGTCCCCCAGCTATAATTACCCAGGCTCCGCCTGGCCAGACTTCGTCTGGACTGTTCGCCTTCGCCAGCCGAGGCTGGCGAAGATGAAGGTCAAGCGAAGCTTGTCCAGACGGAGTCTGGTATGCTCTATGCCGATCTCATCGTGATCAACGCGAATATTTATACGGTCTCATCGAGATATGCCCGGGCTCTCGCGGTGCGCGACGGGAAGATCCTCGCCGTCGGAAGTACTGACGAGATCAAAAAGCTCGCTGGGCCGACTACCCAGATTGAAGACCTTCAGGGAAAGACCGTGCTCCCCGCATTTATAGACGCCCACATGCACTTGGTGAGCGTGGGGCTGCGCGAGTCGGGATATTATATAGATTTAAGCCAAGCGCGCTCTCTGGACGAAACGCTGGCGCTGGTGCGCGCGCGCGTGCAGCAAACTGAAAAAGCTCAGTGGGTGCTGGGGCGCGGCTGGGACGAGTCCCGCTGGCCTGAGCGACGCTATATCACCAAAGCTGATTTAGACCGAATCGCCCCTGAGCACCCCGTGGTGCTCGTGCGCGTCTGCGGGCACATTCTCTGCGCCAACAGTCTCGCGCTGCGAAAGATCTCCGTGACTCCTCGTGCTGGGGAGTTTGAAGAACCTTCCGGGCTGCTGCGCGAGGAGACCGCGTGGGCGTTCTTGCAGGGGCTTCAGCCCTCCGATGAGCAGATCTGCGACGCGATCCTCGCTGGGGTCAAGCTCGCTCATAAGCTCGGCGTGACGGCGATCCACGACATCGCCAAGCCGGAGCACGTCCGCGCGTATCTCGCGTTGCATCAGGCTCATCAGCTCAAGCTTCGCGTGCGCCTCAACATCGAAGTGCAGCACTTAGAACATCTGATTGCGCTGGGGCTGCGCACCGGCTTTGGGGATGATCTTTTAAAATTGGGCGCGATCAAATTCTTCGCGGACGGCTCGCTCGGCGCGCGCAACGCCGCGCTCAGAGAGCCTTATCGGACCTCTCCCCCGCCCCCTCCCCTAAAGGGGGAGGGGAGCCCCTTCCCTTTAGGGAAGGGGT
>JAILZC010000240.1 GCA_023512665.1 Candidatus Bipolaricaulota bacterium
CCTTCTTAAAATAATCCACCCCTCACCCCTCAGCTCCCCTCTCCCTCCGAGGGGAGAGGGGGACGGGGGTGAGGGTGAAGAGATACAGGAGGAGCGGTATGCTCAAAACAATGCTGGTCGGGCTCGCCCTGGCGAGCGCCTTGGTCGTTGGGGTTGGTGGTCTCAGCTGGACGCAGTCGGTCAAATTGGACGAGATCGTGGTGCAGTACCCCACAGGGTACACGCGCGTCTTGGCTGCAGATATTGCGCTTCTGTTGCGCGATGCTACGTTGCGCGAGGGCGTGATGGGGCCATTGGGGGCCGCTCGGCACCCTCTCAACGGGATTCGTCAAGCTGTCGAGCTCCTTCGGCTTGATGCGCAAAAGCTCCCGTGGGTGGCCCACGGGGCCGGGCCCAATCTCTCGAGCTTCTCGATCATAGACGGGGCTCTTTTCCCCCAGACGTTCGGGGCGCTGCAGGGCTTAAAAGCTGCCGTGGGTGCGCCCAATTCCCCCTATACCCATTGGGATCTGGTTGAGATCGAGGGCATTCCCGTCGTCTTCACCGGGGGAGTTTTTGGGCCGATCCCCATCGAGTGGGCGTATATTCCGTTAGCGACTCGGCTTTGGGTCGGTTCCGAGATCGGCTTGGGCGCCCCCCCAAATCGTGCTCGGCTGAAAGCTTCGGCAGAACGGGTCATAGCTCGTCTGCGGGGGCGCATCGGGGTCTTCGATGAGTTCATCGCAGCCTATGCAACCCGTGGGGGTGCTCTCGCGTTCGTGCGCCGCACCGATAGTGCCAAAGATAAGCCTCTCGAGCAGAACGAAGAAGTCATGAGCTACGCGATCTTCTTCGAGGGGGCAGCGGCGCGGGTGCGCTTTGAGGTGCGCTTCGCCTCCGAGAGTGCCGCTCAGGCCGCGCTGAGCAATCTCCTCGCGGGCAAGAGCAGTTATCTTGCCCAAGACCTCTATCGCGCGGAGCTTATAGACCGAAAGATCAGTGGGCGCGTGCTCGACTTTGAGGTGCGCACGGACCTACGCGGCGTCGTGGGGTTGTTAGTCTTGACCATGCCGTCTTAAAATGGGTCTCTTTGAGAAGGCACGAGGGCCGTGGATCGTTTTGGGCGTGATCGGGCTGATCACGGCCCTCTGTGCCGTGGGCCTCAGCAGACTGAGAGTGGCCAACGACCCCCAAGAGTTTCTCCCCGATCATCCCACGGTGCGGCTCTTTCGCGAGGTCGAGCGCGACTTTGGCATGGCGTCTCTCGCGCATGTCATTGCCGTGCGCTTTGCCCCCAAAGAGCATTTTACGATCGAATCCCCTCAGGCGATCATCGAGATGGAAGCCGTGCTCCAAGCCCTGCGCTCTGTGCCGGAGATCGTCTCCGCCCAGGGGATCCCAGATTTTGTGAAGTTTGTGCGAGCGGAGCTGCACGGCGGCGACCGACGCTTCTACAACCTGCCCACCGAGGGCGATGAGTTAAGATATTCATTCTCGGAGATTATTCGCTTGACCTTCCAGCGCATGGCCTTAGTGAAGAAGTTCGCGTCGCTGGATGGCACGGCCTTGGCGACCGCTACTATTGCCAAAGATGCCGATATTATAGAAGTTTCGCGCCGTGTTCTCGCGGCGCTTGCTCCCATCCAAAAGAACGCCAAAGCCCTCGAGATCGGGGTGGTCAGCTACGGCGAGACGCTCGATGTCTTCAATCAGACGACAGGGCGCGATATCCGCTATCTCACTCCGCTGGTCTTCACCTTGATCGCTTTGACGCTTTTGTGGGTCTTCCGGCTGACGCGCCCCTGGGAGCTGGGGTTAGCATTTCTATTGATCGCGGGGGTGAGCGCGATCTCCTTCAGCCCAGAGCTCTTCTCCAAGGCAGCTCTGCCGGTTGATCTGGTGCTGGCTGGGGCGGTGGCGCTCTTGGTGCTCGTGACGTACAAGCCCTTGGCGAGCCTCTATCTGACGCTTGGGGTTGTGGGGTTGTCAGGGGTGTGGGCGTTTGGGCTGCTGGGCTGGTTGGGGATTCCCGTGAACTTCCTGATGGCCGCGGTCTTCCCGCTCTTGATGGGCATCGGTGACGACTACGCCATTCACTTGTTACACCGCTACGAAGAAGAGCGATGCAAAAAGCATTCTGGGCCGCACGCGATTCGCATTGCCCTGACGCGCACCGGTCGAGCGCTCGTGCTCACTACGGTCACGACCGTTGTAGGGTTTACAGCGCTCTTCTTCGCCCCCAGTCCGCCCATTCGATGGTTCGGCTTCCTGGCTGCCGTCTCGGTGATCAGCGCGTTGATCATAACAGTGACGCTCATCCCCGCGCTCAAGCAGATCTTCCCTGAGGGGCCGAGGGTGGAGCTTTGGCCCAGCGCGCGCAGGTTCTTTGCGCATCCCCAGGCGAGCTTGCTCAGCCGGGGGCTCAGCCGCTATGCGGAACTGCTGCGCGCTCCTGCAGCTTTCTCTGCCGTCATCCTGATTGGGCTGATGCTGGGAGCTGCAGGCTACTGGGAAGGTCGAGCGTTCCAAACGTATACAGTAGACTATCGGCGGCTGCTGCCCCCAGACTATCCCACGGTCGCGCTCTATACCCAGATCAACGAAGAGTTCCGCCCCTACGATGAAGTGCAGCTCGTGCTAACGGGGGATATCGCGCGCTTGGACGTGATACGCGTCTTGCTGAAAGATGTCTCCGAAGCCTTAGGGGCTTCGCCTTATGCTCATACGG
>JAILZC010000241.1 GCA_023512665.1 Candidatus Bipolaricaulota bacterium
CCGGCAAGATCGAGCAGAAGTTCAAGGGCTTTGGGGAACTGTAAACCCAAGCAAGGAGATGATCCTATGCCCTACATCGCGCCGCACGACCGCCGCCCCCTCGACCCGCTCATTGATCAGTTGGCTCAGCAGATCGTCACCCAAGCCAAGGCGCACAACTATGATGCCGCATTCGCCGGGCTTTTAAATTACACATGCACCCGGCTGGCACTCAAAGTCATCAAGCTCCAGTTCGGCTCACTTCGCTACTGGCTCATCGCCATTGTGACGGGCGTCTTCAAAAACATCACAGACGAGTTCTATCGGCGCTTGGGCGCGCCCTACGAAGAGAAGCAAATTACTAAGAACAGTGACGTCGATCTGTACGAAGAGTTCCGTCGCGACATCGAGAAGTAGGGGCAGCCCCCCAGAGAGCCGATCGGACCGAGGGATCGGTTTGAGCCGTTCTCTAGCGGGCCACGGCTCGCCCAAGAGTCGTTCGATCTGACAAACTTGACCAATATCAGGTTTGCCGATGATGCAGCTCATTGACCCCTTAAAAACTACCTGCCATACTGTGCCCAACAGCTTAAGATCGTTGGAGGGCTGGCATGACAGTCTCGCGGCGCAGCTTCTTAAAGACCACCGCAGCGCTCACAGGGGTAGCCCTAGCCACAGATGTCTTGGGCCTGCAAGGGTTCAAGTTCGTCCCAGAGATCAAAAACCCCTTAGAATTCTATCCCAACCGCGATTGGGAGAAGATCTATCGCGATCAGTTTCGCTATGACAGCTCGTTTACTTTTCTGTGTGCGCCCAACGACACCCATAACTGTCTGCTGAGGGCTTATGTGCGCAACGGGGTGGTGGTGCGCATCGGGCCGACGTATGGGTACAACGAAGCCCGCGATCTGTATGGGAACAAGGTCTCGGCGCGCTGGGAGCCACGCTGCTGCCAGAAGGGTTTAGCCCTGGGGCGGCGCTTTTACGGAGATAGAAGGGTTCAGGGTGTCTGGGTGCGCAAGGGATTTTTCGACTGGGTCCGCGCCAACTTCCCCCGCGATGAGAAGACAGGCGCCCCGCCCACAGAGTATTTCAAGAGAGGCCAAGATACGTGGCTCAAGCTCTCCTTTGACGAAGCCTACGGGATCGTCGCCCAGGCTCTCGTGAATATTGCCCAGACGTACTCCGGCCCCAACGGAACAAGACGCCTGCAAGCGCAAAACTATGATCCCGCTCTGATCGAAGCGACGCACGAGGCCGGAACACAGACAGTGAAAATGCGCGGGGGGATGCCGTTCTTGGGGGCGACGCGCATCTACGGGCTGGCTCGCTTCGCTAATATGCTGGCGCTACTCGATCAATATATTCGCGGCGTCAGCCCCGACCAAGCCCTAGGAGGGCGCGTCTGGGACAACTATAGCTGGCACACCGATCTGCCGCCGGGACACCCGATGGTCACCGGCCAGCAGACTGTAGATTTCGATCTCTTTACAGCCGAGAACGCGAAGCTCATCACGCTCTGGGGCATGAATTGGATCTGTACCAAGATGCCCGACGCCCACTGGCTCACCGAAGCCCGCCAGCACGGCGCCAAAGTCATCACGATCGCCACAGAGTACCAAGCGACTTCCAATAAAGCCGACGAAGTGTTGATAATCCGCCCCGGCACCGACGCTGTCGTGGCCCTGGGCGTCGCCCATGTCATCATCAATGAGAAGCTCTACGACGAAGAGTACGTCAAGACTTTTACAGACTTGCCCTTGCTCGTGCGCATGGATACCCTAAAGCTCCTGCGCGCTGCTGATATTCTCACAGACTATCAGCCTGCGGAGCTGACCAACTCCACCACAGTGCTCAAGCCCGCTGAAAGACCAAGCCCCGCTGCTGCCCAAGCTGGCCAGTATATCCCCGAAAAAGCTCGCACGGACTGGGGCGACTTCGTCGTGTGGGACGCCGCGAAGAACGCCCCCGCTGTTATCACCCGCGACCACGTCGGGAAATTCTTCGCCGCGCGCGGGATTGATCCGGCCCTCGAAGGTTCATTCACCGTCAAGACGACGGATAATAAAGAGATCGCAGTTCGGCCGGTCTTCGATCTCATCAAAGAGTATGTAAGGGAGTTCACCCCTCCAAAGGTCGCCGAAATGAGTTGGGCCCCATCCGAAGCCATCGTCAATCTGGCCCGCCAGATTGCCGCGAACAAAGCCTCGACCCTCCTGTCACACGGCATGGGGCCCAACCATTTCTTCAACGCTGATCTCAAAGATCGCGCGCTCTTCCTGGTCGCCGCGCTGACGAAAAATATCGGACACTTTGGGGGCAGCCCCGGCAGCTACGCGGGCAACTACCGAGTCGCGCTCTTCAACGGCCTGCCCCAATACGTCGCCGAAGACCCGTTCAACATCGAACTGGACCCGACCAAGCCCGCTCAAGTCAAATCTTACGCCAAGGCCGAATCGGCCCATTACTATAACTACGGCGACCGCCCCTTGCGCGTGGGCAAGAAACTCTTCACCGGCAAGACCCACACCCCCACACCCACCAAGCTCATGTGGTTCGCCAACAGCAATTCGCTCTTGGGCAACGCCAAGTGGGGCTATGACGTCATTCATAACACCCTGCCCAAGATCGAAGCGATTGTCGTCAACGAGTGGTGGTGGACGATGTCGTGTGAATACGCCGACGTCGTCTTCGGCGTGGACTCCTGGGCCGAGTTCAAAC
>JAILZC010000242.1 GCA_023512665.1 Candidatus Bipolaricaulota bacterium
GCCCTCTGTGTAATGGTAGGTGTGCTTGTGGGGCTGAGCGGCTGTCAAGGGGTGCCGCCGGGAGTGAAGCCCCCGGAGACGGGCCAGCAGCAACCCCCTAAGATAGAAGAGCCCAAACAGCCAGAATACCCTCAACCGAAGCCGGAAGAGTCACAAACGGTACTAGGGCAAGTCGGGGCGCTCTCGGTGACACGCCTCGAAGTCTATCCCAGCAATCGTCTTGTGCCCAGAGACGGAACGGTCGCGTTCAATATCTATCTGCATAACCCAGGGACAAGCGAGGCTACTGAAGAGATCGCGCTTATTCTTGAGGGGGAGCGTCTGGGCTCGCAGAAGGCTCAGCTCAAGCCGGGGGAGACGAAACATCTGCACTTCCAGATTCGTGGGTTTGCCGACTCCGGCACCAAGGCCGTTGAGCTGGGAGGCCAGAAAGTCCAGGTCACGGTGATAGAACCCCAAGCAGCAGGCGACGGCGTCATCCCCACTGACGCCAAGGTCGTCAGTGCTCCGGAAGGCTTGGCCGAGCCGGGCACCCCCGGCGGCAAGATCGTCATTGGCACCATCAGCGGGCCCAAGACCCTCAACCCCGTCGTCGCTCAAGAGACAAGCTCCACTGACATTACGGGCTTGATGCACGCGGCGCTCATCGAGACCCGCTGGGAGGACTATACCCCCGCGCCGGGCTTGGCCGTCGCTTGGGAGATCTCCGATGATAGAAAAGAGCTCACTCTGCACTTGCGGCGCGGCGTGCGCTGGTCCGATGGGACGTGCTGCTTCACTGCCGACGACGTGCTCTTCACGTATAATGATCTCCATCTCAACCCTGAAGTGAACTCCGCCGGACGCGATCTCTTATATGTCGAGGGCAAGCCGTTGCAGTTCGTCAAGATTGACGACTATACTGTGAAGGTGATCATGCCCAAGCCCTTCCGGCCCATCTTCTGGTCGCTGACGTTTGATATCCTCCCCAAGTATAAGCTTGCTGATAAAGTCGCCAAGCTCAACCCCGGCGCCAAGGGGTACTTTGAGGGCCTCAAGAAAGTCATCGAAGATAACCGCAAGGGCCTACAAAGCGTCTCTGCCGAGAAGCTCGCCGAGCTCGACCGCAGAGTGTCGGCGCTGGGTGAGGCTGTCAGCGCCCAGCAGACCGACCAGGTGCGCGCAAGCGTGAGCAGCGTCCAGGAGACGCTGCAAGCCCTGCAGATGGCCGTCCCCGACGAGCAAGCCGAGCTCATCGAGGCGCTCCAGCGGGCTTTAGATAATGCTCAGAAGGTGCTGGAACAAGCCGAAGCGGGTAAGTGGGCTGGGGTCTCGCCCGAGCTCTTCAATAATACGTGGAGCCTGGGCACGCCCGCTCAGGAGTTCGTGGGCTTGGGGCCCTATCGCTTCGTGCGCTACGACGTAGACCAACAAGTCGTGCTGGAGCGCAACCCCTACTATTGGAAGGTCGACCCCAACGGCGTGCAGTTGCCGTACTTAGATCAATTTGTCTTTCTGATTGTGCCTGATCAGAACACGCTCCTCTTGAAGTTTCAGTCGGGGGAGATTGACACGTTCGGGCCACGGCCTACCGACTGGCCGCTGCTGATGGAGGGCGTCAAAGACCTCCAAAGCGACTGCCGCGAGCTGCCTGATAAGACGATCTGCCTCGACCGTACCAACAACCGCAAGCTCCTCAAGGACGGCCCGGTCTTTGGCGAGACCTATCTCGCATTCAACCAAGATGTCGAGAAGGTCTCTCCGGAAAAGCCGTTCTATAAAGCCCTTCAGGCGGTCTTTCGCAGCGTGCAGTTCCGGCGGGCTATGGCCCATGCCGTTGATAAGACGTCTATGATAGAGAATATCTACAACGGCCTGGCGCTCCCCCAGTGGAGCCCCGTCAGTATGCCCTCGCCCTACTACGACAAGAGCGAGTCGTTCACCAAGTACGAGTACAGCTTACAGAGGGCTGCGCAGCTCCTCGACGAGATCGGCTTGAAAGACACCGACGGCGACGGCACGCGCAACATCACCGACGAGTTCTTAAAAAACTTTGCCAACCCCGAAGATCGCCCCAATGACTTAACCCCCTTCGGTCCCGAAAGAGACCGCGAGTTGGAGTTCACGCTCACCACAAACTCGGGCAACCAGATCCGCGAGAAGATCGTCTCGCTCTTGGCGAACGACTTTGCCAAGATCGGTGTGAAGGCCAACGCTCGCCCGGTGGATTTCAATGCGTTAGTCAATCAATTGACGACAAGCACCTTTGAAGCGATGGTCTTGGGGCTGACGGGCAGCCCAGAGCCCAACAACGGCTCCAACGTCTGGAAGACCAACGGTCGCTTACACTTCTGGCGCTATTCGTCCAAAGACAACCCCCCAGCGTGGGAGAAGCGCGTGGACGAACTCTTTGATCTGGGGGCAACGACCTTCGATGACGAAGAAGTCAAGCGCATCTACAAAGAGTTCCAGCAGATCGTCTCGGAGAACTTGCCCTATATCTATTTAGTCAATCAGCAGTTCCTCTACGCGAGCAAGGCCGAGATGGGCAACAACGAGAATTTTAAGCCCAACTGGGGCGTATTGGCATTAGCCGACACCCTCTGGTGGAAGGACGAGCAACGACGGAAGTGACCTCTCCCCCATCCCCTTCACCTCACCCTAGCCCTCTCCGTTTACGGAGAGGGAAGGGGTGAGGTAGAGGGGCAGGGAGAGGT
>JAILZC010000243.1 GCA_023512665.1 Candidatus Bipolaricaulota bacterium
GGGTAAAATGTTGGGGATGATATGCCGAAAGATAATGTGCCCGTGGCTCCCTCCGGCCACGCGCGCGGCTTCGATATACGGCTTGACTTTAATAGCAAGCGCCTGGGACTTCAACACAATGGTGATCGAGCCAAAGCCCCCGTAGATGCCCAAGATGAAGGCCAAGCTCCAAAAGTCAAGCTGCATCAGCCCGCTCAGCACAATTAAGAAAGCAATCAATGGGAAGAGCAAGATAATATCGGCTAAGCGCATGAAGAACGTGTCCACAAAGCCTCCGTAGTAGGCTGAGATTGCTCCCACGGCGGTCCCAATGGAGACGGTGATCAGCGCGGCCAAGATGCCCAGGACGAACGCAGCCCGAATGCCGTGGAGGATCTGACTGAGAATATCGCGTCCATACGGGTCGGTACCCAACCAATGGCGTGGGGAAGGCGGCGCTGGGAAGTCCTCAGTGATGTACGTCTGGAGCTCTTCGCTCCAGATGAACGGGCGTCCGAGGATCGGGTCATAGATCTTTTCGTCCCACAAGGGCCCCCAAAACGGCCCGCCCCATAATACGGGATAGACCACAAACCCGGCGACGAAGAAGATCGCAATGATCGTCGCCCCGGTCAGGCCGATCTTGCTCTCGGCGAACATGGCCCAGCTTTCGCGGGCGCTGCGCCACAGCAGACGCGCGCGCACGCGCCAGATGGGGTCAAACTGCCGCCTTTCACTCATAGCGGATGCGGGGATCAAGGTACGCATACAATATATCGGCGACCAGATGCGCGATCAGGGCAAAGACACCCGTAAAGACCAAAGCAGCAATAGCCAAGGGGAAGTCCTGCTCTTGCACGGAGTTCAGCAAAGTCAGCCCCATCCCCGGCCAGGAGAAGAGCGTCTCGGTGATGATCCCTCCGTCAATGGCCAGGGCCAGGGAGAGCACAAAGCTCGTCACCACCGGCAGCAGCGCGTTGCGCGCGGCGTGGTCATCCCGAACCGTTTTTTCGGGGAGGCCCTTCGCTTTAGCCGCCATAATATAATCTTCGCGAATCGTTTCGAGCATGGAATTGCGCATCAACAACATCGTCCCCCCAAAGGAGATGAGGGTCACTACCGTCACTGGCAGAATCATGTGATGGAGGATATCAAGGGCCAGCTGCCAGTTGCAGATGCGCCCGCCGTAGACCTGAAAAGCCGGCCAGCACTGCGCTACGGGCTCGACCGCGACCCACACATACCCAGCCAAGAGCAAAGCCCCCGTATAGCCGCCCAAGAGCGCCAGGAAGCGCACCCCCGGCCGGTGAATGAGACGATGGCAGAGCCACCAGTACGCGAAGATAAACGCGGCTAGCGCCCCCAGCGTGGCCAGCATATAGCCAAAGATGACATTCGAACCGTGCGGGCCCAAATTCACGAGCTGCCACTTGTCCATATCCAGAAAGTTTGCAATGGGGAAGATTTTGACGCCCGTCCAGTTCGTGAGCTGAATGGCAAAGATCCAGACGAGCAGCAACGCCAGCATGGGGGTGAAGGCCGTATAAAATGTGATCCCTACGACAGTGCTCGTGTACTCGATCAGCCGACCACGCCGCCACGCGATCAACTTCCCCAGCAGAAAGCCCAAATAGAAGGCGATCAACGTAGCCGTAACGAAGAGCAATGCCGTGCGCGGGAGACGCTCGACGATGATATCCCAGATGGGCCGGCCGTTGGCAAACGATACGCCCCACTGCCCGATGACAAAGTTCCTCAAGTACGTGAGATATTGCTCATGGATGGGCTTATCGAGCCCCAAGTCTTTAATGAGCTGCTCGCGGGCGGCTTTATCTAATTGGGGGTTGTCTATATAAATCTGGCTGAAATCCCCCGGCATGGCCTGCAGGATAAAGAAGACCAGCGTCAGATAGAGATAGAGCGTCACTACGATCTGAGCAATCCGTCTAAGGAGATACCGGCGCATAAGCTCAGCCCTCGTAAATGCTCATTATAGCGCGCCCCCTGGAGGAGCGCAAGCGATGCGTTGAAGAGATTCAGGGGTGGAGCCGTCTGGGACGACTCCACCCCCGGCGTCCATTCTCACCGTTCCCTCTCCGTGTGAAGGGAGAGGGTCAGGTCCTTATCGCAAGCGCACCAACGCTGGCATACCAGCCATGCCGACGATGCCGTTCGTTCGCTCGGTGAACGGGAAGACGACCTTGTCGTCCCTCCACGCGTCCACGATGACCGTGTCAAACCACGGGAGATAGGGCGCATCTACGGCAAAGATCTCCTGGAGTTGGAGCACGATCGCGCGGGCCTTGCTCAGGTCGCGCTCGACCAAGAAGGCATCGACCAGCTTGTCCACCTCGGGGTTGGAGTACCCCTGAGCGTTGTCGTCGCCGACGTCGGTGTGCTCGGTGTGATAGAAGTCTTTGAGGTAGGTCGGAGCACCGAGTGCGGCCGTGCCCAGCGACCAGCCCAAAGACCACCAATCGAAGTCCTGCTCGTCAAAGACCTTGGTGACGATGACGTTGAAGCCCGTCGGCACACCGCGGACGGGGATGCCCACCTGGTTGGCCCACTTCTCCACCTGCACGCCGAAGAGGGCGCGGCGCGGATCGTAGGCCGAGTTGGGGTAGATGAAGTTGAAGGTCGGCACACGCTCTCTGGTCCTGTCCCCCGCGCCGTAGAAGTAGACCTTGCCGGCGGCGCTCAACGTCACCG
>JAILZC010000244.1 GCA_023512665.1 Candidatus Bipolaricaulota bacterium
GATTGTGCTCGTGCATCCCAAATTAGCGATACAAGGCGCCTGGGCCGGTTTGGCAGGGGTGCTTGTGCTGATCGGGTTTGCCGTGGCCCGTGCGAATATTGTCTTCCCCGCGCTCACGGTGCCGGAGCTCGAAGCCCTACAAAATGCTTTTTATGACCCGCGCTTGCAATTTGTTTATTTCCCCAGCCCGATGGAATGGGCCGTGAGCGCCGGCTTAGTCGGTCTGGCCGTGCTGGCGTTCTTGATCGGTCAAAAGTGGCTGCAAGTGCCGCGGCCTAAGGAGGCATAGCGTATGAAGATCACACGAAGAAATTTGATCAAAGCCGGAGCTTTGCTGGGCGGCTCGGCGCTGCTCGCTGAGCGAATTCCCTGGGCGCTCGAGCTCATTCAACGGGCTGAGGCCGGACAGCTCCAGACGAGCGAAATATATGCTCTGGCCCGCCCAGAAAATATTCTCTATTCGGTCTGTCAACAGTGCAACACCCAGTGCGGCATCAAAGTGAAAATTTTGGACGGCGTCATTGCTAAAATAGACGGCAACCCCTACAACCCCTGGACGATGGTCCCTCATCTACCCTATCAGACTCCATTAGCGCAAGCAGCCCCCATAGACGGCGCACTCTGTCCCAAAGGCCAGGCGGGCATACAAACGACCTACGATCCCTATCGCTTGGTGAAGGTGCTCAAGCGCAAGCCGGGCACCAAGCGCGGCGAGAACCAATGGGTGACCATAGATTTTCATCAAGCGATTGCAGAGATCGTCGAGGGTGGCGATCTCTTCGGCGAAGGGCGCGTCCCGGGGCTCAAAGAACTTTGGGCGCTGCGCGATCCCAAGGTGATGAAGGCGATGGGCGACGCTGTCAAAAAGATCTGGGCTGAGAAAGACAAGAACCAAAAGCAAGCCCTCGTCAACGAATTTAAGCTGCAGTTCAAAGACTATTTGCATCTGCTCATTGATCCGAACCATCCGGATCTGGGCCCGAAGAACAATCAATTGGCGTTCATCTGGGGTCGTGTGAAAGCCGGGCGCGGCGATCTCATTCGCCGTTTCACGCAAGAGAGCTTTGGGTCGGTCAACGCGCACGGGCACACCACCGTCTGCCAGGGCTCGCTCTACTTTGCTTGTAAAGCGATGAGCGAGCAGTACGAGTTCGATCCCAAAGAGAACAAATATAAATGGGCTAAAGGGCGCAAGTTCTACTGGCAGGCCGATACGGAAAACGCAGAGTTTGTGATCTTCGTGGGGGCTTCGCCCTTTGAGGGTAACTACGGGCCGACGAATAGAGCCCCGCGCATCACCGAGGGCTTAGTTTCTGGGCGTTTGAAGATCGCCGTTGTGGACCCGCGCTTGAGCAAAACAGCTGCGAAAGCGTGGAAGTGGCTGCCCGCTCTGCCGGTCACCGAGGGCGCTTTCGCTTTGGCGCTCATCCGTTGGATCATCGAGAACCGGCGCTATGACAAAAAATATCTCGAGAACGCTAACAAGACCGCTGCCAAAGTAGACAAAGAGCCGACTTGGTCGAACGCTACATGGTTGGTCAAGCTTGACGAGAAGGGCCAACCCCGCGCCTTCTTGCGCGCCCAAGAGCTGGGCTTGACGGAAGAAGAGCGTTTCGTTGTGTTGGGGACTGATGGACAACCCATAGCAGTAGACCCCTACGATGAAGAGAACCCCGTCGAGGGCGTCTTGCACGCCGACACGGAGCTGAACGGCATCAAAGTCAAGAGCGCTTTTCAATTACTCTATGAATCCGCTTCAATGCACACTCTGGAAGAGTGGGCGCAGATCTGCGGGGTGCGCGTGCGAGATATCATTGAACTGGCCCGCGAGTTCACGGCACACGGCAAGAAGGCTGCGGCAGACGTTCATAGAGGCGTCAGCCAGCACACCAACGGCTTCTATAACGTGCTGGCTTGGATGACACTTAATGTTTTAATTGGCAACCTCGACTGGGCCGGAGGCTCCTCTTGGGCTCTGACATACGATCAAGCGGGCGGCAAAGAGGGCCAGCCCTTCCCAATTGCAAAAATGCACCCGGCCAAGCTGACGCCCTTCGGCATCAGCATGATCCGACATGAAGTCAAGTACGAAGAGACCACGCTCTTTGAAGATTACCCGGCCAAGCGCCCCTGGTATCCCTTCTCCAGCGACATCTATCAAGAAGAGATTCCATCTGCTGGTGATGCTTACCCGTATCCCATCAAGGCGCTCTTTATGGGTTCGCCGGTCTACGCAAATCCCGCCGGGCATACGAATATAGAGATTCTCGCTGACCCGAAGAAGATCCCGTTGATAGTTGCCAGCGACATCGTCATCGGCGAGACGTCCATGTACGCCGACTATATCTTCCCCGATCTGACGAATTTAGAGCGCTGGGAGTTCACCGGGACTCATCCCAATATGACGGTTAAAGTGCAAGGGGTGCGCCAGCCGACGATCGCGCCGCTCGTTCGACTGTGCTCCCCAAGTCGCGTAACAGCGCTTCAGCTTCTTGGAAGTCTTTGGTGTCGAACCCCTCAGTAAACCAACTGTAAATACCCTCTAACAACGTGCGTGCCTCGGCCTCTTTGCCTTGACGCCGCCACAACCGACAGAGACTCAAGGCCGCCCGCAACTCCAGCGCCTTTGCCTGCTGTTGGCAGGCAATCTCCAAGGCTTTGTGAAAACAGACTTCGGCTTCAGCC
>JAILZC010000245.1 GCA_023512665.1 Candidatus Bipolaricaulota bacterium
GCAAAGACGTTCTCGATCTTGAACCCGCCCCGACGAAAACGCTCATCGTCAGACTTAATGGCTTGAAACGCGCCCTTGTGGGCGTCTATGGGATCGTCAAAGAGCCCAAAGACCATCCATTGGGGATGACAGTAAAAACCCCGCCCGAGCGCGGGGAGCTTCGCTTTGAACCCGGAGCGCAATAGCAGCGCCGTCGTGCCCAGGGCTCCCCCGGCGAGAATGACTTTCGGGGCGCTGAGGCGTGTCTGCTCCCCTTGGGTCCCGATCACCGTGACGCTCTGGGGAGTCGCTTTGATATACTCGACGTGAAATTCGGGCCAGACCTCTAAGCCCATCTCGCGCGCCCAGGCGATGAACGTGACGAGCGTGCTCTGCTTGGAGTCGCGATGACAGCCCCCTAGACACGCCATGCAGTCGTTGCCCTCGTCTATCTTGCAGTCTCTCTGCCCGCGCCGCAAAGGCTTCCAACGATAGCCGAGCTTCTCAAACCCCTCGCGCATCAGTTGGGCGTTACGATTGAAGTGGCGTTCGGGGATCTCGTGGATGCTGAGCTTGGACTCGATCTCGTCGTAGTGTGGAGCCATCTGGGCGCTTGTGAAGAAATCTATCTTCGAGGCGCTGCGCCACAGGTCCCACGCGAAGTCGTCGAAGCGATCCAAAAGAGACTGATTGACGACGGAGCCGCCGCCCAGACACTTGCCGCGCAGAAATGCCAGCGTGACGTCGGAATTCAATTCCATACCGCCGTTCCAGAAGAGCTGGGCGGAGTAGTCCATCTCGTTATTGGGGAAGGTCTTGGCGCTGAAGGCCTTGCCCGCTTCTAAGAGTAAGCATTTGGCTCCGGCCTTGGTGAGATAGTACGCCAGCACACCCCCGGAGGTGCCAGAGCCGATGATAATAATATCTTTCATAGTGATGGGGCGACGACGCTCAAATGTGGCACGCGTTTGAATTCGTTCACGTTCAGCTGGGCCGTCGGATGAATCCGCCGGCTCAGCAGATGGAAGCGTGCTGAAGCACGCTTACCTAACCTAGCCCCTTCTGGAAGACCCCTCCCCCAGCCCCTCCCCGGTGCGGAGAGGGGAGCTCCCCCTTCCCCTTTAGGGAAGGGGGCCGGGGGGTTAGGTCAGGGCCATTCCAGCTCTTTAAAAGCCTCAGCAATCTTCGGATCGTCCTTCCAAAGCCCATACGTCTGATAGAGAGCCTGGAGTTGTCTCTCCCTTATCAGAGTCTTGAGCTCCTTCAATGCCGCGAAGACTGCCTCTGAGAGGGATTTGGCCTGGGTGTGCTCGCACACCCAGGCTAAGAGCTCTTGATGCTCCGGCTTGACATAGAGCGTAAGCCTCTCTTTTCCCTTCATAGCGATATGTATGATACTCCTACACTCATGCAGTGTCAAGAGAGATTCATAAAAAACACTGCCCCATGCCCCTATAAGTTGGGGCTCTTGTGACGATCTGTCTGTCCCGAACGATGAGGTATTCGTTGAAGTGCTCGGCGAGCTCGCCCGCTTTCGCATGGCGGAAGAAGACGGGGTCTCCCGGTCTCAGCGTCACGTTCCTGGGAACGCGCAACGGAGTCTGCACCTCGCCCGCGCCCTCGAGTGCCGTCAGCTTCAGCCCCGGCGGCAGATACGGCACAGGGAGACGATCCGCCCCCGCCGGCCCAGAGGCTATCAATCCGCCCCCATGACAGGTCACAAAGCCCGGATCGGAGATCCTTACGATCTGAAGCGCAAAGAAGATCGCAGGCTTCAGCTTCAGGTGCGCGTAATAGTCAAAAAGATGGCTGCACAAGAACCCTGAGCCCGCCGTCACTTCCGTCAGAGCTTTCTCAGCACTAGCGAACGCGACGCTTCCCGTGCCGCCCCCGTTGAAGACTTCTACAGAAAAGCCGCGCTGGCGCAAGAGATCGAGCACTCTCTGGCGCATCTGCGCGACGTAGGGCCGTGAGAGTCTTTTGATAAGCTTGCGCGCGGGGGTGAGCAGGGGCGAGAAGGGGTTGCTCTCGCCCACCCCGGCGATCTGCGCTTCATAGCCCATCAGCCCCAAAAATTTCAGATCAGCTCGCTGCGCGATCTTCTCAGCTAAGTGCACGACAGCTTCGGGGGAGCGCAGCGGGCTGCGCCGCGCCCCAAGATGCACCCGCCCACCCCACGGACGATATGACAGATCAACTTCGATTACGACAGGGATCGGATGCTCCGGCGTACCGTGCAGGGCCTCGAGATGCGCCTCGGAGTCTACGACGATCGCGACGCGACGGTTTGAGTCATTGAGCTCCGCGAGCACTTGGCAATCTGAGGGCTGCACCGTCGGGTAGGCAACGATAATATCCGTGAAGCCGTGCTCGGCCAAAAACGCCGCTTCGGCGACGGAATAGCTCAAGATGCCCCGGATCGCCCCCCGTCCCCTCTCAGTGATATATTTGAGCAGCCACAGACAGCGAATGGACTTTGACGCTACGCGCAAGGTCTTGCCGTGCCGGCGCACGTCGGACAAGAGCACTTCGATATTATGATCTACAGCGTCTAAGTCCACAAGCGCCACGGGAAGGCGCTCGTTGCGGATGAGCTCTCTGTAGCGTTCGTATTGGTCGAGCATCGTTTGCTCACCCTCACCCCTGTCCCCTCTCCCCTACCTCACCCGTTCCCTCTCCGTTTACGGAGAGGGTCAGGGAGAGG